>JBATEM010000240.1:0-2453 GCA_049664005.1 Candidatus Macondimonas sp. | reverse complement strand
CCGGGGCATACGGTCACCCCGGTGTCCGGTTGCGATGGGATGACACTATACTGGAAGCCCCATTGCGGCCGGTAGCGCCTCGCGCGCGGGAGAACAATCATGGCGGAGCCCCCCAAGCCTGCGGCAGTCGACGAGGCCGGCTTGTTCCGTCAGGCGATGGCCGATGTCACGCCGCTGCCGCAAAACCGGCCATTGCCGACTGCGCCGCGGGCCCCGCCCAGGGCGCTGTTCCGCCTGGCTGACGAGGCTGCCGTCTTGCACCAATTGCTTCATGGTCCGGATGACCCTGACCTGGAGACGGGCGAGGACTTGCGCTACCTGCGCCCGGGCGTTTCTGAACAACTGCTGCGGCAGTTGCGGCGCGGCCGCTACACCATCCAGGCCGAGATGGATCTGCATGGCCTGAACCGGCAGCAGGCGCGCGAGGAACTCAATGCGTTTCTCCAGGAATGCCGGACGCTCGACCTGCGTTGCGTGCGCATTATCCATGGCAAGGGCCGCAGTTCTCCCCACGGTCGGGGAGTGCTCAAGGCCGCGGTCAACGGCTGGCTGACCCGCTGTGACCAGGTGTTGGCGTTTTGTTCCGCACGTCCGGCCGATGGGGGGACCGGTGCGATCTACGTGTTGCTCCGGCGCGCCCGGGGCTGACGGGTTTCAACCAGCGGCCTGGGACTCCAGCGCTTCCCAGCGGGCATAGGTGCCGGCCAATTCGGTTTCCAGCTCCTTGAGCGCCTGCGTGTCGGTGGCGATGGCCGTGGGATCGCGCCGGTAGAAGGCCGGGTCCGCCATGCGCGCAGTCAAGGCGGCTTGGGCCGCTTCCAGCGTTTCGATGCGTTTGGGCAGGTCCTGGCGTTCCCGTTCATCCTTGTAGCTGAGTTTGCGTTTGGGCGCTGCGGGGAGGGCGGCCGGTTGAGTCGTCGCCGCGGCTTTTGACGGGGGCGTCGATCCGGGCGTTGTCCGCCCCGCACGGCTGGCCTGGCTCTGCCGCATGGCGTCGCTGTAGCCGCCGACATATTCCTCTACCTGTCCATTTCCTTCGAACACGATGCAACTGCCCACCACCCGATCCAGGAATTCCCGGTCGTGGCTCACCGCCAGCAGGGTGCCGTCGTAGGCCACCAGGCGCGCTTCCAGCAGTTCCAGGGTCTCCACGTCCAAGTCATTGGTGGGTTCGTCCAGCACCAGCAGGTTGGCCGGGCGGGCGAAGAGTTGGGCCAGCAGCAACCGGTTGCGCTCTCCGCCGGAGAGTTTGGCGATGGGCGCGCGCGCCTGTTCGGGGGAGAACAGGAAATCCTGTAGGTAGCCGATCACATGGCGGCTGCGGCCGTTGACGGTCACGGTGTCTTTGCCGCCGCCCACCACGTCCACCGGACGCTCGCTGTCGTTCAGATCCGCCCGTAACTGATCGAAGTAGGCCACCTCCAGCCGGGTCCCATGGCGGATTCGGCCGTGCTGGGGTTCCAGCTCCCCCAGCAGAATGCGCAGCAAAGTCGTCTTGCCGCAGCCGTTGGGGCCGACGATGCCCACCTTGTCGCCGCGCAGCAGCGTGGTGGAAAAATCCCGGAGCAGGGGACGCTGGTCGGTAAAACCGTGGCTGATGCCGTCCAGTTCCGCCACCAGCCGACCCGAGGGCGCAGCCGTTTCCAGTTCGATGCGGGCCTGGCCGGTCTGTGCGCGCCGTTGGGTGCGCTGTTGGCGCAGCGCTTCGAGTGCTCGCACCCGACCCTCGTTGCGGGTGCGGCGGGCTTTGACGCCCTGGCGGATCCAGCTTTCTTCCTGCGCCAGATGCTTGTCAAACAGGGCGCTGTGCCGTTCCTCCACGGCCAGGGCCGCTTCCCGGCCATCGAGGTAGCGGTCCAGATCGCCGGGCCAGCGCGTCAGTTTTCCTCGGTCCAGATGCAGGATGCCGCTGGCGAGGCGGCGGATGAAGCGGCGGTCGTGAGAAATGAACAGCAGGCAGCCCTTGAAGCGCTGCAGCAGCAGATCCTCCAGCCACTCGATCTGAGCGGGGTCCAGATGGTTGGTGGGCTCATCAAGGAGCAACAGATCCGGTTCGCAGGCCAGGGCCCGCGCCAGCAGCACCCGGCGTTTCATGCCCCCGGACAGGGCGGCAAAGTCGGCTTCGGGGTCGACGCCCATTTCGGTGAGCCAGCGCTCGACCTGCCAGGACGCTCCACTTGCGGCGTGATCCGCTGGGGCTGGTCCCCCGAGGGAGCCTTGTGCAACCTCGGCGACGGTGCCGGCCAGTTGGGTCGGAATCTCCTGCGGCAGTAGCGCCACCCGCGTGCCGGGTTGCAACCGCCGCTCGCCCGCGTCGGGGAGGAGGTCGCCGGCGATCAGTCGCAGCAGGGAGGTTTTGCCGGCACCGTTACGGCCCAGCAGGGCCAGGCGTTCGCCGGCTTCAAGAGTGAGCTCGGCCTTCTCCAAAAGGACGGGACCGCCCAGGCGAAGGT
>JBATEM010000239.1:0-2012 GCA_049664005.1 Candidatus Macondimonas sp. | reverse complement strand
CGATGCCGGTGCGCACCCTGATTCAGGGCGATCGCGACGGCGGCCCCATCAGCGCTGCTTCGATTTTGGCCAAGGTCTGTCGGGATCGGGAAATGGCCCGGCTGGCGGCGCTGTATCCCGATTACGGCTTCGAGCGCCACCAGGGCTATCCCACCGCTGCCCATGTGGCGGCCTTGATGCGCCATGGCCCCAGCCCGGTTCACCGGCTGAGCTTCGCGCCGGTGCGGCGCGCCCTCGCGGGGGCTGCACTGTGACGGTCTCTTTCGTTCACCTGCGTGTGCACACCGAATATTCGCTGGTGGATGGGGCGGTGCGTATCAAACCGCTGGTGGCCCGGGCGCGCGAGCTGGGCATGCCCGCCGTCGGCATCACCGACCAGTCCAACTTGTTCGGTCTGGTGAAGTTCTACAAGGCGGCCCGGAGTGAGGGCATCAAGCCCATCGCCGGCGTGGACCTGTGGGTTGACGAAGGGGAAGCCCAGCCGCCCAGCCGCTTGACCCTGTTGTGCCAGAACGCCGCTGGCTACCGTCATCTGACCCGATTGGTCACGCGCTTGTACCGCGAGGGCCAAGGCCGCGGCCTCCCGCTGTTGCAATGGGGCTGGCTGAATGAGGAAGGCGTGGATGGCTTGATCGCGCTTTCTGGTGGGCGGGAAGGCGCGATCGGCCGGTCGCTCCTCGCCGGCCGCGAAACGCAGGCGCAGGAGTTGCTGACCGCAGCCACGGCCTTGTTCGGGGATCGCTACTACCTGGAGCTGTGCCGCATCGGCCATGCCGACGAGGCGGTCTACCTGCCCGCCGCAGTGGATCTGGCCGGCCGTGCCGGCGTGCCCGTGGTGGCCACCAACGACGTGCGCTTCCTGCACCCCACCGATTTCGAAGCGCATGAGGTGCGGGTATGCATCAACAGCGGCCGCCTGCTGGACGATCCCCGGCGCCCGCGCGAATACACGCCCCAGCAAGCCCTGCGTGCGCCGGCCGAGATGGCGGCGTTGTTCGCTGATCTGCCCGAGGCCCTGGAAAACAGCGTGGAGATCGCCCGCCGCTGCAGCCTGCAACTGCGACTGGGGGAAAACGTGCTGCCGCATTTCCCGGTGCCGGCGGGGCAGACGCCGGAAGCCTTCCTGGGTGACGCGGCCCAGGCCGGGCTGGAGGAACGCCTGACGCGGGGGCGCGCCCGCGCCTCTGAGCCCACGGTCTATGGCAAACGCCTAGCGCGCGAGCTTACCGTAATCAACAGCATGGGCTTCGCCGGTTACTTTCTGATCGTGGCGGACTTCATCCGCTGGGCGCGCGCGAACGGCGTGCCGGTGGGGCCGGGGCGCGGCTCCGGGGCCGGTTCGCTGGTAGCCTATGCCTTGGGCATCACCGACCTGGACCCGCTCGCCTACGACCTGTTGTTCGAGCGTTTTCTCAACCCCGAACGCGTCTCCATGCCCGATTTTGATATCGATTTCTGCATGGAAGGCCGCGACCGGGTCATCGACTACGTGGCGGAGCGCTACGGCCGCGACCGGGTCTGCCAGATCATCACCTTCGGCAGCATGGCGGCCAAGGCCGTGGTGCGCGACGTGGGACGGGTGCTGGGGCATCCCTACGGCTTCGTCGATCGCATCGCCAAGCTCGTTCCCTTCGAACTGGGCATCACCCTGGACAAGGCCCTGGAGCAGGAACCAGAATTAGGGCGGCTCTACCGCGAGGACGAGGCGGTTCAGACGCTGATCGATCTTGCACGCGCACTGGAAGGCCTGGCCCGCAATGCCGGCAAGCATGCGGGCGGGGTGGTTATCGCGCCGTCCGAACTCACCGACTTCACGCCGCTTTACTGCGAGGCCAGCGGCGAGAATCTGGTCACCCAGTTCGACAAGGACGATGTCGAAGCCGCGGGGCTGGTGAAATTCGACTTCCTCGGGCTGCGCACGCTCACCATCCTGGATTGGGCGGTGGCGGCAATCAACCGTGAACGGGCCGGGCGAAACGAGGCAGCGCTGGATCTCGACGCCCTGCCGCTGG
>JBATEM010000238.1:0-5939 GCA_049664005.1 Candidatus Macondimonas sp. | reverse complement strand
GTCAAGGTCTTGCGGGTTTCATCCTGAATCTGGGCGGCCGGGGCAATGCCGCCCTCGCGGAAGCGGGTTTCGTTGTCCGCCAACGCCTTGGCGGGCTCCTTGGCTTGCAGAATGGCGGCGGCCTTGCCGGTGCTGCTGGCCTTGATGACGTCCACCATCAGGTGACGCACCTGCAGGCCGGCATCGTGATAATGACGGGTCACGCGCGACAACAGATGGCAATAGCCGCAGTTCGCATCGGTGAAGCTGTAGATGATCCGCGTTGGCTTGGCGGCGCCTTCGGCGACCCAGCGGGCCGACTCCAGTTGCTGCCACAGGGTTTCCAGTTCGGGACCCAGCACGTGGTCCTCGACATGGGCCTGGGTGAGATCCTGTCCGGCCTCATCCAGGATGTTGCCGATGAAGAGGTAGCGGCCATCGGCAGAGACATAGACCACATCCGCACGCCCGCTTTCGCGCGCCCGCATCACATAACCCCTCATCTGGCCAGGGGCATCAAAGCTGCTCTCCACTTTCAGTCCCATCGCCAGCAGTCGGGCAAGTGCCGGTGGCGGCGCTTCAGTGGCCGGGACGTTGGGGCTGGCCAAGGTCAGCGTGAGCGCGATGCCGATGCATAAAGGCCACAGGCGGATGCGCCCGCTTGCCGGCGGCTTTGGCATTCCGCCAGAATGGGTAAGCCCAAACGGGCGGTGAAGGCGGGTGAAGGATTTATGCACCGTGTTTTTCCCTTGGGCGTGAGAGGCAAGCGGATCGTTCGTGCGGTGAGGCAGGGTTTGGGCATTGTGGTTCTGGTGTGCCTGATCCTGGCTCTGGTGGCCTGTTCAGACAAACCCGAACCCGCCACCGCGCCCGCCATTCCAGCAGACCGGGCGCCGGGACGCTGGGACTTGAGCGCCATTTACCCCGATGAGTCGTCCTATCAGGCGGATCTGGTCCGTTTGGGTGAAGATCAGCAGGCGTTCGTCGCGCAATGTCCCGGCCAGTTGGACAGCGGTCGCATCTTGGCTGCCTGCCTCCAGCGCTATTCAGCCTTGATGCAGCGGGCATCGCAACTGGCCGGTTACGCCCAGCTTCACTATGACGAGGATACCACCAACGCCCCGGCGCTCGCCCGCAAGCAGCAGGCCGAGGCACGCCAGGCCGAGGTGCAGGAAGCCGCCAGTTTCCTGGAGCCCGAAATCCTGGCGCTGGGTCCGGAGCGTATTGGCAAGCTCATGCGGGGCAACAAGACACTGGGCGGCGACTACCGGCATCTGTTGGAAGAGATCATGCGCCGCGCCGCGCACACCCTGTCGGCGCCCGAGGAACGCTTGTTGGCCATGGGCACGGTGGTGGGGGACACGCCGGCCAATCTCTACACCACGCTGACCAATGCTGAAATGCCCTGGCCCACGGTGACCTTGGACGATGGCAGTAGCTTGCGTCTGGATCAAACGGGGTATCAACAGGGGCGTCAGCTTCCCGAGCGGGCCGATCGCGAGCGCGTCTTCCAGGCCTTCTGGGGTAGCTTTACCGGTTACGAGCAGACCTTGGGGGTGGCGCTTTATGGCCAGTTGCAGCGTGATCGCTTCCTGGCCCGGGCGCGGCATTACGACAGCACCCTGGCGGCCAGCCTGGATCGGGATGGCATCCCCGTGGCGGTCTACGACACCCTGATCACCGAGGCTGAACGTGGTTTGCCCACCCTGCATCGCTATCTGCGACTGCGGGCGAAGATGATGGGGCTGGAGCGCCTGGCGGCCCATGATCTCTATGCGCCGGTCACCCAGGAGGCGGGACCTCGTTTCACCCTGGGGCAGGCGGAGCAGCAGGTGGTGGCCGCCACGGCGCCCTTGGGGCCGGACTATACGCATACCCTGGCGCGCGGTTTCGGATCGGACTGGATGGACGCCGAGCCGCGTCCGGGCAAGCGTTCCGGCGCCTACATGCTGGGATCGGTATACGCGGTGCACCCCTTCGTGCTGATGTCTTTCAGCGGCGATTTCGATGCGGTTTCGACCCTGGCGCACGAATGGGGTCATGCCCTGCACTCTCACCTGGCCAATACCCACCAGCCGTTTCTGAATGCCCAATACGCCACGTTTCTGGCGGAGGTGGCCTCCACCTTCAATGAGCGGCTCTTGATGGAGCAGCTGATCGACGGCGCGACGAATGACGCCCAACGCCTGTTCTATCTGAACGAGGCGCTGGAAAGCCTGCGCGGCACCTTTTTCCGTCAGGCGATGTTCGCGGCCTTCGAGCGCGACATCCACGCCCGTCTGGCGGCCGGGGAAGCGCTCACCGGAGCCGATTTCAGCCGGCTCTATCTGGCCCAGGTGCGTCGTTATCTGGGGCAGGAGGCCGGGGTGGTGGACATCGATGCCCGCTATGGCATCGAATGGGCGTACATTCCGCACTTTTACTAC
The DNA here is from genome assembly GCA_049664005.1 of Candidatus Macondimonas sp. GTDB lineage: Bacteria > Pseudomonadota > Gammaproteobacteria > UBA5335 > UBA5335 > Macondimonas. Next base: position 3,534 of record JBATEM010000238.1, on the reverse strand, counting down.
AATTTTTACGTCTATCAGTATGCCACCTCGATCGCGGCGGCCAGCCTGCTGGCGGATGGCATGAAGGGCGACGCGCACGGCGTCCGGGAGCGCTATCTGGCCTTGCTGGCTGCCGGCGGATCGGACAATCCTTATCGCTTGTTGAAGGATGCCGGTGTCGACTTGGCGACGCCCGCGCCCTATCGTTCGCTGGTTCAACGCATGGACCGGCTGCTGGATGAAATGGAAAAGATTTTGGCGCGCCGGGGCGGCTGAAAGCGGGGCGGGGAACGCATGGAAGTCGAGTTCTACTTTGATATCGCCTGTCCACAGGCCTATCTGGCTTATACCCAGATCGAAGGATTGGAAGCGCGTCATGGTGTGCAGGTTGTTTTCAAGCCGGTTTCATTGGCGGGGCTCTATCGCATCTGGACGCCTCACGAGGAGACGCCGCAATCGCGTTTAAGCCCTGCCCGGCGCCGGATGGAACATCGGGATCTTATGCGGCAGGCCGAAGCGCTGCAGGTCTTTGTGAATGAGGCGGCCACGCTGGACCCGCCGAGCAGTGTCGATGCCATGCGGCTGATCGTCGGTGCGCCTGCGGACCGGCGCCCAACGCTGATTCGCAACCTGTTTCAGGTGTTGTGGGTGGATGGCGAGGATGTGGGCAATCGCGGCGTGCTGGAATGGATCGCCGAGGTCAGCGGGGTGGATCCGGCACTGATGGATCGATCCGAGATCCGCAAGGAGCTGGATGCGGCAACCGAGGCGGCGGCGAATGCCGGAATCTTCGGGGTTCCCAGTTTCCGGGTGGACGGACGGTTGTGGTGGGGGCTGGACCGCATGGCCTTCGTGGAGCGAGCCTTGGGTGGCGCCGCCGAAGCGCCTCCCGTGACACATCGGCCTGGCGGTCAGATCGAATTTTTTCATGACTTCGCCAGCCCGTTTTCCTATTTGGGAGCAACCCAGGTGGAGGCATTCGCAGCTCTTCATGGGGCCGAGCTGATTTGGCGGCCGATTTTGCTCGGGGGCTTGTTCAAGCGCATCCATACGCCGCTGGTTCCACTCAGTGTCATGTCCCGTCCGCGGCGCGAATACATGGCCCGCGACCTCATGGACTGGGCTGAGGCCTGGAATGTGCCATTCCAGTTCAACAGCGAGTTCCCGCTCAACACCTTGCTGGCCCTGCGGGTGGCGCTCGCGGCACCGCAATTGACTTTGCCGCTGTATCGGGCGGCCTGGGCGGACAACCGTGATATTGGTCAGCCCGAGGTGATCGCTCAGGTGATTCGGGAGGCAGGAATGGCGCCTGAGCAGGTGCTTGCCCTGGCCGGCACCGACGAGATCAAGGATCGCTTGCGAGCCAATACCGAGGCGGCCGAAGCCATAGGGACCTGCGGCGTGCCCACCTTCCGGGTCAATGACCGACTGGTGTTCTGGGGGCAGGATCGTTTTGACATGGTGCACCGCGCCCTTGAGGGTTGGATGCCCGCCATCGATGCCCAAGCCCGGATCTGACCGCCGCTGCCTGGCTGGCGAGGACTGGCCATGACCACCGCGTTTCTCACCCATCCCGTGTTTCTTCAGCACGACATGGGCAGCCATCATCCCGAGCGTCCCGCGCGGCTGGAGACGATCCATCAGCTGTTGCGCGAGCGCAGCCTGTTGAGCCGGGTGCAGGCGCACGAGGCGCCCCGCGTCGAGCGGGCCGCGCTGTTGAGGGTGCACCATGCGGCCTACCTGGACCAGCTCGCTGCGCTGGCGCCCCGCGAGGGGTTCGCGTTCATCGATCCCGATACGGCCATGAACCCCTATACCCTGGAAGCGGCGGAGCGGGCGGCGGGGGCCGCCGTGCGGGCCACCGATCTGGTCCTGCGGGGCGAGGCGGACAACGCATTTTGCTGTGTGCGGCCACCGGGACATCATGCCGAGGCCGGGGCGGCAATGGGTTTTTGCTTCTACAACAACATCGCCTGCGCCGCTGCCCACGCCTTGGCGGCACATGGTCTGCAGCGGGTGGCCATTCTCGATTTCGATGTCCACCACGGCAATGGCACCGAGGACATCTTCCGCGACGATCCCCGGGTCCTGTTCTGTTCCAGTTTTCAGTACCCTTTTTATCCCAATACCCCCATCGACCATGGCCATCCCCGCATCGTCAGCGTGCCTTTGTCTGCGGGCACCCGGGGCATGGATTTCCGCGAGGCGGTGGGGTCCACCTGGTTTCCGGCGCTGGCGCGTTTCGCCCCCGAGATGCTGTTCGTCTCCGCCGGTTTTGATGCGCACCAGGACGATCCGATGGCGGATCTCCTGCTCAATGAGCGCGACTACGCCTGGATCACGGAAGAAATCGTTCGCTTCGCTGGCGCGCATTGCGGCGGACGCCTAGTGTCCTCGCTGGAGGGGGGCTACCATCTGACCGCCCTGGCCCGCGCGGTCGCGGTGCATCTGGAATGCCTGCTGGCCGGTTGAGACTCACATGGTCGCCTGCCGGAGGGCCGTCCACCTCAATTGCTTGATCGATGGTCAGCATGATCTTGTCGGAAGATGGGCTAAGACCTTGAGTCGGCTTTTGATGCGGTTTCTCACCAATGCAGCGCAACTGCTGTTGACACGGCTCCAAAGCCCCGCCTATCATCGGCCCTACCTTGACGCTGACGTGTCAATGGCCGGGGTGGGCCAGTGAGTGTTTCAAGGGTAGGAATCCCGGTCTGACTGTTCATGACGTTGTCAAGCCAGGCCGTGGACCAAGGGTCTCGAACACCAAATTTTCAAGCAGGAGAACACACCATGGTATCGAACATGAAGAAGACGCTGGCCGGTTTGGCCCTGGCCGCTCTGCCCCTGATGGCTTCGGCCCAGATGGATCAAATGCAGGACAGCGCTCTGGCCAACGTCAGCGGCCAGCTGGGTCTGATTGACATCACTAACATTGGGTCGGACTTCCCCTTCCCCTTCATCCCCCTGTTTGCCGTGCCTGGCGCCACGGGTCCTGCGGTGTTCGGCCTGCCTGGCCCGCTGGGTGGCCCTCTGCTGAGCGTGACTGGTCCTGTTGCCCCCACGCTCATCGGTCTGCCCGGTTCTGTGGGCCCCAGCTTGATCGACTTTGAATGGACCAACTTCGGTCCCACCGTCGGTCCGTTCAGCGCGCTGAACATCGGCATCTTCGACGTCATCCCCGGCATCGGCCCTGATCTCATCAGCCTGCCGGAAGCCTTGTTCAAGGGCAGCATCCTGGGCGGCGTCCTGGGCGGCGTGGGCGCTGCCGTGGGCACCACCTACATCCTCCAGAACGGCCTGAGTCTGCCTGTCCCTGTCGTCGGTTTCCGGACCGTGCAGGTAATCTGAAGATTCGCCCGCCCTGGGTGAATGCGGAAACGCTGAAAAACCCCCGCCTCGTGCGGGGGTTTTTTTTGTGCGCCCGGCACGGGCGCACTCTTGGAGGTGAAAGTCCTCCCGTAAGTTGATCACAGCGAACGAAGCGAAGCGCAACTGCGTGAGGGCGACCGAGCGTGGGGAGGAAGCGTGGAGCGAAGCTGCGAGCCGATGAACAAG
>JBATEM010000237.1:0-1532 GCA_049664005.1 Candidatus Macondimonas sp. | reverse complement strand
GGTCATGTCGAGGATGACCATCAGGGTGCCCAGCATCACGGCGACCGTGACAGGCCAAGGCGAAGCGCTGCCCCGAGGGGGAGCGGCGGTCAATGCATCCATGCAACAAACTCGCAGCAATACAGTGAACGGCCTTGAATCCCAAGGATCAAGCCGTGAAGTTGGGAGGCATTGTAGGCGCGTGAGGGGCTTACGCCAAGAGGCAGGACATCCACGCGTCTCAATCCGCAATGCGCAGCGAGTAATCAACCGCCTGCACATGTTTGGTCAAACTGCCGATCGAGATTCGATCAACGCCCGTGGCCGCAATTCCGGCGACATGCTCCAATGTGATGCCGCCCGAGGCTTCCAGTTCAGCCTGGCTTCCCCGCGAATCGCGCAGAGTCACCGCCCGGCGCAAATTGGGCAGATCAAAATTGTCCAGCAGGATGGCCGTGACGCCAAGCGCCAAGGCCTCGTCCAGCTGCGCCAGCGTTTCCACCTCCACCTGCAAGGGCAGATCGGGATGCCGTACTCGGGCCGCCTGAACCGCCGCTGCGATTCCCCCGGCCGCCGCAAGGTGGTTTTCCTTCACCAGCATCGCGTCGAACAAACCCAGCCGCTGGTTGTGCCCCCCGCCGCAGCGCACCGCGTATTTCTGCGCCAGCCGCAGCCCCGGCAAGGTCTTGCGGGTATCGAAGATGCGTGCCCGCGTGCCGGCGATTGCGTCCACGTAGCGCCGCGTCAGGGTGGCGGTCCCGGACAGGGTTTGCAGGAAGTTGAGGGCCGTGCGCTCCCCCGTCAAAAGCTGTGGCGCGGGTCCGGCAAGCTCACAGACCATCTGGTTCGGTGCCAGCCGCTCCCCTTCATCAGCCGCCCAGCGCACCTGAATCGCTCGGTCCAGCGCACCGAATACCGCATCGAACCAGGGCCGACCGCACAGCACGGCGCTCTCCCGGCAGATCAACCGGGCTTTCACGGCCTGATTCGGCACCAAGGCAGCCGTTGCATCCCCCGGCCCCACATCCTCCGCCAGCGCCATGCGCACGGCCAGCACCACGGAATGATCAGGAGGCGTGATCTGCATGGCTTGAACCCTGCGTGGCCAGCGGAAAAACCGTCAGTCTAGCGGGCGAGCCCCCCGGGTGCGAATCTTGTGTGAGGGCGAACGCAAGCCTGACGCGGGGATGCGGCGAGGGAAAAAACACGGCTGATACACTGGCAACGCAGGCGCCCATGATCCGGCAACAACGAGGCCCATCTCCATGACCCAGCAGGCTCATCCCGAGGCTCATTTGCTCGGCGACATCGGCGGCACCCACACCCGCCTCGCGCTCTACCGAGACGGCCGGTTCGGCCCCATCGGCCGCTATCGCAACAACGAGTTCGCCGATCTGAGCGATGTAGTGCGTCACCATCTCGCGGCCCATGGCCTCACGCCACCGCACAGTGCCGTTCTGGCCGTGGCCGGCCCCTTGGAGCGGGATGGCTCGGTCACCCTGACCAACCGCGGCTGGCATCTCGCACCCGCAGCGCTCGCTGCCACGCTGGGC
>JBATEM010000236.1:0-2623 GCA_049664005.1 Candidatus Macondimonas sp. | reverse complement strand
CGGTGCAGCCGCGCGGGTCGGCTCTGCACGGCCCTGACGTGGAGCTTCCGTTGGGCGAGATGCAGGTTCTGCACGGCGCTGCGGGGCCTCAGCCGGACGCACGGGCTCCTCGGCCCGCTGCGCCGATTCCTCGAGCAGGCGGGGCGACTCCTCAACTGGGCGCGCAATTTCTTCTGCCGGCTGAATGGGCGCCGCCTCAATCTGAGGATGGGTCTCGACCTGGGGCATTTCCCCCTCGATCACCCCAGTCGTTTCAAGGTCGGTGGCGACCGCCTCGGAGGCTTCGCCATGGACCTCTTCACCCACGGTGCTGCGCTTGATGTAAGTGCGTTTCTTGCGGACCTCCACCGTTACCGTCTTGCCGCGGCCCTGGGTGCCCGCCAGGCGGATCTCACTGGTCGTCTTGCGCTTGAGGGTGATGCGCTGGGGTTCCGCCGCCTCGCCTCTGCTGCGACGCAGATAGCCCAACAGCTGGGTTTTCTCATGATCCGTGATGGGGTCTTCCGGCCCCTTGGTGGCAATCCCGGCCTCGGTCAATTGTTCCTGCAGCCGCTCAACGGGGATCCCCACCGTTTCTGCGAATTGTTTCACCGTCACTTCAATCATGCTCACCCCCGCGCCTGCGAACCTTTCCATCCATTATCCGTGCTGATCCGCAAACCAGTGCTCACGAGCCGTCATAATCAAAACTGCCGCCTGCTCGCGATCCAATCCTTCAATTTCCATCAGATCATCCACCGCCTGCTCAGCCAGGTCCTCCCGCGTACAAATCCCCTGACGAGCCAGCTTCCGCGCCAGATTGGCGTCCATTCCGCGGAGATCCAACAAATCCTGTGCAGGCGCACCCTCACCGGCATGCTCCTCACTCGCGATGGCGCGTGTCAGCAGCGCGTCCTTGGCTGCTTCACGCAAAGCGTTGACGACATCCTCATCAAATTCCTCGATTTCCAGAAGCTCGGCAGCGGGGACATAAGCAATCTCCTCCACGCTGGAAAAACCTTCCCGCACCAGAATGGCGGCGATTTCCTCATCGACACCGATCTCGCGGACGAAAAGGTCTATCAGGTTGTTCGCCTCTGCCTCGCTCTTGGCGTTGGCCTGGTCTTGATCCATGACATTCAAGGTCCAGCCCGTCAATTCACTGGCCAGACGCACGTTCTGGCCACCCCGACCGATGGCGAGCGACAACTTGTCGGTATCAACGGCCACATCCATGCTGTGGGATTCCTCATCGACCACGATGGAAACCACCTCGGCCGGAGACATGGCGTTGATGACGAACTGCACGGGATTCGGATCCCACGGGATGATGTCCACCCGTTCCCCGGACAGCTCATTGGAAACCGTCTGCACCCGTGAGCCGCGCATCCCCACGCAGGCACCGACCGGATCGATGCGCCGATCGTGGGCCATTACGGCAATCTTGGCCCGCAGCCCCGGATCGCGCGCTGCGCCCTTGATTTCGATCAAGCCCTGGCCGACTTCGGGAACCTCGAGCTTGAACAATTCGATCAGAAACTCGGGCGCAGTGCGGCTCAAAAAGAGCTGCGGCCCGCGCGGCTCGCTGCGAACCTCCTTGAGATAGCCCCGCAGCCGATCGCCGCTATGCACGGGCTCGCGGGGAATCATCCACTCCCGCGGAATCAGTGCCTCCACATTGCCACCGAGATCCAGAACGACATTGCCTCGTTCAACTTTCTTGACCATGCCCATGACGAGCTCGCCCACCCGCGCGCGATACTGATCAACAATCTTGGCCCGTTCGGCTTCGCGAACCTTCTGGACGATCACCTGCTTGGCTGCCTGAGCGGAAATACGACCAAAGGGCAAGGACTCCAGGGATTCCTGGACAAACTCACCCACGGCGACTTCCGGATGGTGGACGCGCGCATCTGCCAGACGCATCTGGAAAACCGGATTGCACGCTTCAGCCTCGTCCGCCACCACTTCCCAGCGTCGGATGGTGCTGTAAGCACCGGTACGCCGATCGATATGCACCCGGACATCGACGTCATCCAGCGCCAACCGCTTACGCGTTGCAGATTCCAAAGCCGCCTCGATGGCCTGGAAGATGATTTCTTCCTCCACGCCCTTTTCGTTCGACAACGCTTCGACAACCAGTAGAATTTCTTTGTTCATCACTTTGATCCTCGGCGTGGACCGGTACTTTCTTCGAAATGCGGCGCCAATCGGGCCATTTCCAGTTGATCCAATCGCAACACCAGTGGCTGACCATCCACTTCAATTTCAATGGATTCCAGCGTGGACCCGATGAGCAGGCCGGTGAAATTGCGTCGACCTCCCAATGGAACCACGGTTCGGACACGAATCCGTTGCCCCACAAATCGGCTGAAATGATCCGGTTTCACCAGCGGACGATCATCCCCTGGAGAAGAGACTTCCAGTACATACTCCCCGGAAATCAGATCATTGACGTCCAACACCCCGCTGATTTGCTGACTCACCCGCTCGCAATCCTCAAGCCCAATCCCTTCAGGCCGATCGATGTAGAGACGCACCCGCTGCCGCCCACCCTGCCGGTGTTCGACACAGATCAATTCATAGCCCATGGCGTCCAGCACGGGCGACAAGAGGCCCTCCAAGCGCTCGCGCAACGGACCTG
>JBATEM010000235.1:0-1992 GCA_049664005.1 Candidatus Macondimonas sp. | reverse complement strand
GCGCTGGTCCGTGTCCACCGCCAAGCGGGGCGCCGGGGAAGTCATGGGCAGTTACCAGACGCCACGTGGCTGGCATCGCATCCGCGCGCTGATCGGGCGGGACGCCCCTGTTGGCGCGGTGTTCGTCGGACGGCGCTGGACCGGCGAGCGCTATACCCCGGCGCTGGGCGCCTGCCATCCCGAGCGGGACTGGATCCTGACCCGCATCCTGTGGCTGTGCGGCAACGAAATCGGCCATAACCGGCTGGGACCGGTGGATACCCAGCGCCGCTACATCTATATCCATGGCACACCGGACGAGACACCGCTCGGCATCCCCGGCTCCAAGGGCTGCGTGCGCATGCATAACGCGGATGTCATCGAATTGTTCGATCATTGCCAGCCCGGCATGCCGGTATGGATCACGGAGGAGGCTCGATGACGGTCCCGCGACCCGGACCCTTGCTGATCGGCCTGGATGGCCCCGCGCTCACGCCCGAGGAAATCGAGCTGCTGGCCCACCCCTTGATCGGCGGGGTGATCTTGTTCGAGCGCAACTACGAGACGCCGACGCAGTTGCGCGCCCTGATCGGCGCACTGCGGGAGCAGCGTTCCACTTTGCTGGTGACCGTGGATCAGGAAGGAGGCCGGGTGCAGCGCCTGCGCGAGGGTTTCACCCGCCTGCCGCCGCTGGGCTGGCTCGGCTCGCTTTTCGCCCGCGATCCCCAAGAGGCACTAACGGCGGCGCGTGGGCTGGGCTGGCTGATGGCAGTGGAGTTGCGGGCGCTGGATGTGGACGCCAGTTTCGCCCCGGTGCTGGATCTGGCGGGCAATACCGAAATCATCGGCGCGCGGGCCTTCCATGCCGATCCCGCCGTGGTGGCGACCTTGGGCCGGGCCTACATCGCGGGCATGCGGGATGCCGGCATGGGGGCGACGGGCAAGCATTTCCCGGGACATGGCTCGGTGCGGGGGGATTCCCACCTCGAACTGCCGCGCGACGCGCGTCCCCTGGCCGAGATCGAGGCGCGGGACCTCCAGCCTTTTGCTGCGCTGGCGCCGGATCTTGCGGCGGTGATGACCGCCCATGTGGTGTATCCCGCCTGTTGCGAGCAGCCGGCGAGTTTCTCCCGGCGCTGGATCGGGGAAGTCTTGCGCGGGCGATTGGGCTTTACCGGGGCCGTGGTGAGCGATGATCTGGGCATGGCCGGAGCCGTCGTCATCGGTGATGAACTGGCGCGGGCCGAGGCGGCGCTCGCGGCGGGCTGCGACCTGCTCTTGGCCTGCAATGATCGCGCGGCCGTGGTGCGTTTGCTGGATCAGTTGCGCTGGGAACGCCCGACAGGATTCGACGGGCGTCATGCCGGCTTGCAGGGCCGCGGCGAGCCCGTGATTGAACCGCAGCGTGCCGAACGGGTGCGGGCACTGGCCCGCCGGGCCTGGGAAGAAACCGAAGGGGATGAGCGGAATGCGTGAGGATCGGCTGCAAGAAGTCGAACGGGTGTGGGCCGAGGCCGATTGCCTGTATCCGGCGGCGGCGGTGGCGGCGGCGGTTGCTCGGATGGCGCAGGCCATCACGGCCGATCTGGGTGGGCGCAATCCGTTGGTGCTGTGCGTCATGACCGGCGCCTTGCTGCCGACGGCCTTGTTGCTGCAGCACCTTGCGTTCCCGCTGGAACTGGATTATCTCCATGCCACCCGTTATGACGGCGAAACCCAGGGCGCAGCCTTGCGCTGGATCCATGAACCGCGCGTGTCATTGATGGGGCGGGTGGTGCTGCTGGTGGATGACATTCTGGACGAGGGCGTCACCCTGCATGCCTTGCAGACCTGGTGCGCGGGGCAGGGCGCTGTCGAGCTGCGTACCGCCGTGCTGACCCAGAAATGCCACGACCGCAACCGATTGGACACGCGGGCGGATTACGTCGGGCTAGAGGTGCCGGACCGCTACGTCTTCGGCGCCGGGATGGACTACAAGGGCTATTGGCGCAATGTGCCGGGCATTTATGCGGT
>JBATEM010000234.1:0-3139 GCA_049664005.1 Candidatus Macondimonas sp. | reverse complement strand
GGCCAACAGCGCCTCCCGCTCGACGCGCCAGCGGTCGAGCGTCACCAGCACCGCCCCCGCCGGCAGGGCGTCGTCGGCACCCACCACCGTCCAGGGATCGGTGTCGATGAAGCGGCCCTCGACATGCAACAGTTGCGCCTTCATGCCGCCACCTCCAATTCCGCATAGGCCCGTTCGCGGAAGGGCTCCACGCCCACGCGCCGATAGGTATCGAGGAATCGCTCGCCATCCTCGCGCAGGTCCAGATAGACCGCGAGCAGCCGGCCGATGACCTCGGCCACCTGGTCCTTGGGCACCGAGGGGCCCAGTACCTTGCCCAGTGAGGCGCTGTTTTCCGAGCTGCCGCCGACCTGGATCTGGTACCACTCCTCACCCTTCTTGTCCACGCCCAGGATGCCGATGTGGCCGACGTGGTGGTGGCCACAGGCATTCATGCAACCCGACATGTTCAGCCGCAGCTCACCCAGGTCATAGAGGTAATCCAGATCATCGAAGCGCGCGTTGATCTGTCGTGCCACATCAATCGATCCGGCATTGGCGAGCGAGCAGAAATCCAGCCCCGGGCAGCAGATCATGTCGGTGAGGGTGCCGATATTGGGATGCGCCAGGCCGTGATCCCGCAGCGCCTGCCACAGCGCTGGTAGATCGCCCACGCGCACATCGGCGAGCAACAGGTTCTGGTGATGGGTTACCCGCAGCTCGCCGAAGCTGTAGCGGTCGGCCAGATCGGCGATCAAATCCATCTCCGCTGCGGTGGCATCACCCGGCGGACGCTCGGGGGACTTCAGGCTGACGGAAACGGCGCGGTAGCCGGCGACCTTGTGCGGCACGGTATTGCGCGCATACCAACGGGCGAACCCCGCGTCGGCTTCCACCGCCGGATCGATCCGGTCGTGGGCAGCCTGGGCGTCGTAGGCCGGCGGCGCAAAACAGGCGGCCATGCGGGCCACTTCCTCGGACGGCAGTCGCAAGGCGTCTCCCCGCTCCCGCTTCCATTCGGCCTCCACCGCTGCCGCAAAGACTTCCCGGCCCCAGGCCTTGAGCAGGATCTTGATACGCGCCTTGTGGATGTTGTCGCGCCGACCATTCTGGTTGTAGACCCGCAGGATGGCTTCCAGATAGGTGAGCAGGTCGGCCTCGGGCAAAAACTCGCGGATCACCTCGCCGATCATCGGCGCCCGGCCGAGCCCGCCACCGACGAACACGCGAAAGCCGCGCTCGCCTGCGGCGTTGTCGACGATCTGCAGGCCGATGTCATGGACCTGGGCCGCGGTGCGGTCGCGCTGGGCACCGGTCACGGCGATCTTGAACTTGCGCGGCAGATAGGAGAATTCGGGATGCAGCGTCGACCATTGGCGGATGATTTCGCAATAGGGACGCGGATCGGCCAGCTCGTCGGGGGAGACGCCGGCCAGTTGGTCGGAGGTGACGTTGCGGATGCAATTGCCGCTGGTCTGGATGGCATGCATCTGGACCGTGGCCAGGTCTGCCAGAATGTCGGGCACGCGCTCCAGGGCGGGCCAGTTGTACTGGATGTTCTGGCGGGTGGTGAAATGGCCATAGTCGCGGTCGTAGGTCCGCGCGACGTGGGCCAGCATGCGCAACTGCCGCGACGACAGCAGCCCGTAGGGAATGGCCACGCGCAGCATGGGGGCATGAAGCTGGATGTACAGCCCGTTGCGCAGCCGCAGGGGGCGGAATTCCTCCTCGCTGAGCTGTCCGGCCAGGTAACGGCGGGTCTGGTCCCGGAACTGGGCGACGCGCTCATCCACCAGGCGCTGGTCGTGGGTGTCGTAACGGTACATGGCTGCGGATTCCTGCGTTGCCATTCCATGGCCGGCGGCCGCCGGCTCAGTTCGTCAGTCTACCGCGGCGCCATATATATAAAAAGAAATTCATCTCTATATAAAAATAGGAAATCAGTATATGGGAAGCTCGCCAACCGTCTGGGCGAGATAGGCAACCCGTTCCTCATGGGTCGGAAGCTGGGCGCAGCGGTCCACCAGATTGCGATTCAAATGGGGCGCGAACATCTGGATGAAGTCATACATGTACTGGCGCAACACCATGCCGCGCTTGAAGCCGATGCGGGTGGTACTGGATTGAAACAGATGGCGGGCATCCAGGGCCACGAGATCCGTGTCGGCCTTGGGGTCATAGGCCATGCGGGCCACGATCCCGACGCCCAGACCCAGCCGCACATAGGTCTTGATGACATCCGCATCCACGGCAGTCAGCACCACCTGGGGCTGCAAACCCCGATCGGTGAAGGCGCGATCCAGCAGGGAACGGCCGGTAAATCCAAACACATAGGTCACCAGCGGATACTGGGTGATAGCTTCCAGCGTCAGGGGATCCTCGCGTGTCAGCGGATGATCCGGGGGCACCAGCACGCAGCGGTTCCAGTGATAGCAGGGCATCATCACCAGCTCCTCGAAGTGCTCCATGGCCTCGGTGGCGATGGCGAAATCCACCTCGCCCTTGGCCGCCGCCTCGGCGATCTGCAACGGTGTGCCCTGATGGATGTGCAGGGCCACCTCGGGATAACGCTGGCGGAATTTCTGGATGACCGGCGGCAGGGCGTAGCGCGCCTGGGTGTGGGTGGTGGCGAGGCGCAGGCTGCCCCGCTCCGGGTCCCGGTATTCGTGGGCGATGCGTTCGATGTTTTCCACATCCTGCAGAATGCGTCCCGCGATGGCGAGGATGGCTTCCCCCGCCGATGTCAGGCGCGTCAGATGCTTGCCGTTGCGCTCGAACACCAGCAGGCCCAGTTCGTCTTCCAGCAGACGGATCTGCTTGCTCACCCCCGGCTGGGAGGTATACAGGGCCTCGGCCGCCGCCGTGACATTGAGGCCTCGATTGGCCACTTCCTGGATGTAGTGCAACTGACGCAGTTTCACGGACGACCCGCCTGACTTATACAAAATGATTGGCCACACGGTAATATAAAATGCTTCTTTCTTCTATGCGCCGCGGCAGGATTGGGCTCGATGGGTTTCTATCCGGTGTTTCTCAAACTGGACGCCATGCCCTGCACCGTGGTGGGCGGTGGCGCGGTCGCGGCCCGCAAGATAGCGGGCCTGCTGGCAGCGGGCGCCATGGTGGACGTCATTGCCCCGCAGCTCCACCCGACGCTGGC
>JBATEM010000233.1:0-5717 GCA_049664005.1 Candidatus Macondimonas sp. | reverse complement strand
ATGGGGAAGTGGGTTTTGCGCTGGCGTTTTTCCGCGATGACCAGGGGCGATCGCGGGTTACGGGGGCCATCCAGGGCAGCGTGATGCTGACCTGTCAGCGCTGCCTGCAACCGGTTCGGCATGAGTTGGCGGGCAGCATTGAGCTCATGGCGCTGGCGGATGAGTCGGCCTTGTCTGAGTTGCCTGGCGATGTAGAGCCGCTGCTCACCGAGGGGCAGCCGGTGCGGCTGGCGGATCTTGTGGAGGATGAAGCCCTGTTGGCCTTGCCGATTGTGGCCTTGCATCCACGGTGTTTGCCGCCATCCCATGACAAGTCGGGGAATGAAGACGGAAATCCGTTCGCTGTCCTCAAACGGAAAGAATGAGCATTTTGGCGTGGATGCCCCTTGGGGCCGCGTCCTGAAATAACTGGAGTTCAAGAACATGGCCGTACAACAAAATCGCAAGACCCGTTCCAAGCGCGGCATGCGCCGTGCCCACGACGCCCTGACCAACCCTTTCCTGTCCGTGGATCCAGTGACGGGCGAGACCCATCGTCGCCATCACCTGACCCCGAACGGCTACTATCGCGGGCGCAAGATCCTCGGCGGTGCCAGCGACGAATAATTGGCCTTCGGCTTGCCTGGGCAAAGGGGATTGATGCCGGCAAACCGGTTTTTTTGAGTCCCCGCCTGAATTGGAAACGCGCATTTTCAGCTTTCAGGCGGACGGGCGAAACCGGGGTTGGCGTAGCGGAATGGATAAAACAGTTCATATGTCCCTGGATGCCATGGGCGGGGATTTCGGGCCGTCCGTGGTCGTTCCGGCAGCCCTGTCGGCCTTGGCGGAATACAATGACCTGCATCTGACGCTGGTGGGTCGTGCCGAGGCCCTGGAAAACGAACTGTCCCGCCGCCGCGCCCGAGTTTCCGAGCGTCTGGTGATCCGGCCTGCCACGGAAGTGGTGGCGATGGACGAATCCCCGGCCAAAGCACTGCGCGGCAAGAAAGACTCCTCCATGCGCGTGGCCATCGATCTGGTGAAGACCGGTCAATGCGACGTCATGGTCAGCGCGGGCAACACGGGCGCGCTCATGGCGACCGCCCGCTTCGTTCTCAAGACCCTGCCTGGGGTCGACCGTCCCGCCATTATCTCGGCACTTCCCAGCCAGCGCGGCCATACTTACGTGCTTGATTTGGGCGCCAATGCCGACTGTACGCCCGAACAGCTCTATCAGTTCGCCGTCATGGGATCGGTGATGTGCCAGGCCGTCGACCATATCGCACGCCCCAAGGTGGGGCTGCTCAATATGGGCGTGGAGGAAATCAAGGGAGTGGAGCGGGTCAAGCAGGCGGCCCGACTGTTACAGGACGGCGCGGTCAACTACTGCGGTTTTGTCGAAGGCAATGACATCTACGGCGGCACGGTGGATGTCGTGGTGTGCGACGGTTTCGTGGGCAATGTGGCCCTCAAGACCAGCGAAGGATTGGCCCATATGCTGAGTGAGTTCATTCGCCAGGAATATGGACGTAACCCCTTGACCAAGCTGGCCGGACTGATATCGCTTCCGGTTCTGAAGGCGCTCAAGCGTCGCATGGATCCACGCCTTTACAACGGCGCCAGCCTGCTGGGATTGCAAGGTATCGTGATCAAAAGCCATGGCGGCGCGGATGAACTGGCCTTCGCCAATGCCATCCGCCTGGGGCTACGCGCCGCCCAGATGTCAGTGCCCGATCGCATTGCGCATCTGGTGGGTTCGGCCCTGCAAGCGCGGGCCCATGGAGAAGGACAGTGACACCGATTTATTCACGCATCGTCTCGACAGGAAGCTATCTGCCGCGACAGGTGCTCACCAATGCCGACCTGGAAGCTCGTCTGGACACCAGCGACGCCTGGATTCGCGAGCGCACGGGGATCGTGGAACGCCATATCAGCGCGCCGGACGAAACGGTCAGCATGATGGCCGAACAGGCCGCGCGGCAAGCGCTGGCCATGGCGGGACTGGCGCCGGAAGACCTCGACCTGATCGTGATGGGCACCACCACGCCGGACCAGCTCTTTCCCAATAGCGCCACCATGCTGCAGGAACGTTTGGGTATTGCCGGCATCGGGGCGTTCACTCTGGAAGCGGCTTGCAGCGGTTTCATCTACGCCCTGAATGTCGCCGACAAGTTCATCCGCACAGGAGACGCGCGGCGGGTGCTGGTGGTGGGCGCCGAGATGATGTCCAAGCTGGTGGATTGGAATGACCGGGGGACCTGTGTCTTGTTCGGTGATGGCGCGGGGGCCGTGATCCTGGAGGCAGCGTCGGAGCCTGGCATCATCGGCAGTCTCATTCATGCCGATGGCCGTCATCGAGAGCTGTTGGAATTTCCCGGTGGCGTCGGGCGCGACTTCGATAAGCTGGGTGGCACCTACCTGACCATGCGGGGGAGCGAGGTATTCAAGGTCGCGGTCGCCACCTTGGGCCAGAGCGTGGAGGAGTGCCTGCATCGCTTTGGCCACGATAAATCGGAGCTGGATTGGCTGATTCCCCATCAGGCCAATGTCCGCATCATCCAGGCCACTGCGCGCCGCCTCGGCTTGCCGATGGATCAGGTGGTGGTCACGGTCGACCGCCATGGCAATACCTCCTCCGCTTCCATTCCGCTGGCACTGGATGTCGCCGTGCGGGATGGCCGCATTCGCCGCGGACAGCTTTTGTTGCTGGAAGCCTTTGGCGGCGGTTTTACCTGGGGATCCGCTCTGGTTCGTTTCTGATCCTGGATCTCCTTTTCGCCGCCCTTCGCTTGGGCGCCGACACCCGGCGCCCTTTTCAATTCCTTCCCGTATCGCCACAATAGATCCCAAGGATGGCGCACTTTCCCAAGGCGGATCCGGGAGGGTGCCTGGGCCGTTCGGAGGGTTGAGCATGTTTCCTGAGGCAGCTTTGCGCGTATGATTGAATCCAGTCAGCCGGGCGGGCATGACGGCGACGCCGTCGTCGAGAACGCCAAACCCAAGCTCAAGCCGCCGCCGCTATTCAAGGTGGTGATGCTGAATGATGACTTCACGCCCATGGAATTCGTGGTGCATGTGTTGGAACGATTTTTCAGCATGGATCGGACCCAGGCGACCCATGTGATGCTTCAGGTGCATACCCAGGGCAGGGCAGTGTGCGGTGTCTACCCGGCCCAGATCGCCGAAACCAGAGTGTCCCAGGTGAACGAGTACGCGCGTAAGCACCAGCACCCGTTGATGTCCTCCATGGAGGAAGCCTGAGGTTTTTTCGAGAGCAGTGTATTTATTGATCAATCAGCCTGCCGGCCTGTTTCTGCCCTAATAGGCCGCTTGCGCCCGCCACGGAGCGTTCGCCATGTTGAGCAAAGAGCTGGAATTCGCCATCAACGCCGCGTTCAACGAGGCCCGTGCCAAGCGGCACGAATTCATTACCGTGGAACACTTGCTCCTGTCCTTGCTCGACAACGCCATGGTGGCCGAAGCGCTGCGCCTGTGCGGTGCCGATCTGGCCCAACTGGGGCGAGAGTTGCGCGAATACATCGACAGCCACACCCCAGTGGTGGGGGGGCGCGATCACCACGACGTCCAGCCCACGCTGGGGTTTCAGCGGGTGCTGCAACGGGCCTTCTTCCATGTGCAATCGGCCGGCAAGAAGGAGGTCACCGCACTCAATGTGCTGGTTGCGATCTTCAGCGAGCAGGAGGCCCAGGCGGTCTTTCTGCTCAACAAGCAATCGGTCTCGCGCCTGGATGTGGTCAACTTCATTTCCCACGGCATCCGCAAGGTTCACGATCACGAGGAGCCCGAGGACGGCAGTGCCCCTGGCGAGAGTGTCGACAGCGCGGGCGAGCGCGAGGAAAGCGCCAGTCCACTTGATCTGTATGCCGCCAATCTCAACACGCGGGCGCGCCGCGGGCGCATCGATCCCTTGATCGGGCGTGAGGCGGAAGTGGAACGGGTGGTGCAGATTCTCTGCCGCCGCCGCAAGAACAACCCCTTGCTGGTAGGCGAGGCCGGGGTGGGCAAGACGGCGATTGCCGAGGGCTTGGCGTGGCTCATCACCCAGGGTCGAGTGCCTGATGTGCTCAAGGAATCGACCATCTATTCCCTCGATCTGGGGGCACTGGTGGCGGGCACCAAGTACCGCGGCGATTTCGAAAAGCGGCTGAAGGGGGTGTTGTCCCAGTTGCGCAAGCAGAAGGGGGCAGTGCTGTTCATTGATGAAATCCATACCCTGATTGGGGCTGGTTCTGCCTCGGGCGGGGTGATGGATGCCTCCAACCTGCTCAAGCCCATGCTGGCCTCGGGCGATCTGAAATGCATCGGATCGACGACCTACCAGGAATATCGCGGTATTTTCGAGAAAGATCGCGCCTTGGCCCGGCGCTTCCAGAAGATCGATGTCCCCGAACCCACGGTGGATGAAACCTATCAGATCCTCAAAGGCCTGCAGCGCTATTTCGAGGAGTTTCACAAGGTTCGCTACACTCAGCCCGCCCTGCGCGCCGCAGCGGAGTTGTCGGCGCGCTACATCACGGATCGTCACCTGCCGGACAAGGCCATCGATGTGGTGGACGAAGCGGGCGCCAGTCTCCAGTTGCTGCCGGAGAGCCGCCGGCGAAAAACCGTCACCGCCGGCGATATGGAAGCGATCATCGCCAAGGTGGCGCGCATTCCGCCCAAACAGGTTTCCCGCTCCGACCGCGATACCATGCGCAACCTCGATCGGGACTTGAAGCTGGTGATCTATGGTCAGGACGAGGCCATTGCCAATCTGGCCAACGCCATCAAGATGAACCGCTCAGGTCTGGGGCACCCGGATCGGCCCATTGGCAGCTTCCTGTTCGCCGGCCCCACGGGGGTGGGCAAAACCGAGGTCACCCGTCAGTTGGCCCAAGTGCTGGGCATCGAGCTGATCCGTTTCGACATGTCCGAATACATGGAGCGACATACCGTCTCGCGGCTGATTGGGGCGCCTCCCGGCTACGTGGGCTTCGATCAGGGCGGGCTGTTGACCGATGCGATTCTCAAGACGCCGCATGCGGTGGTGCTGCTGGATGAAATCGAGAAGGCCCATCCGGATGTCTTCAACCTCCTGCTACAGGTCATGGACCACGGCACCCTGACGGACAACAACGGCCGCAAGGTGGATTTCCGCAATGTCATCCTGGTGATGACCACCAACGCCGGGGCGGAAGCCATGCAGCGCCCCTCGATGGGATTTGCCATTCAGGACCACCAGACGGATGTGATGGAAACCCTCAAGCGGGCGTTTTCACCGGAATTCCGCAATCGCCTGGATGCCATCGTCCAGTTCAAGCCGCTGGATGCGGGGACCATACTCCACGTCGTGGACAAGTTCCTGACGCAGCTGGAGGTCCAGCTGGAGGGCAAGCGGGTACACTTGACGGTGAGCGACGCGGCGCGCGCCTGGTTGGCGGAGCGCGGCTACGATCCCCACATGGGCGCCCGCCCCATGGCGCGGGTGATTCAGGAGCACATCAAGCGGCCGCTGGCCGATGAAATCCTGTTCGGGCGCTTGTCCGAAGGAGGGAACGTCCGAGTCGACGTGACGGACGATCAGTTGTCGCTGGAGATCGAGTCGCGGGTCGTGGCCGTTTAGCGACCCCGGAAAACGATGCGGCCCTTGCTGAGGTCGTAAGGGGTGAGCTGGACGGTCACCATGTCGCCGGTCAGGATGCGGATGTAATGCTTGCGCATCTTGCCCGAGATGTGGG
>JBATEM010000232.1:0-1845 GCA_049664005.1 Candidatus Macondimonas sp. | reverse complement strand
GCCTGGAGGCCGGCAAGGCCGCCGATCTGGTCGCGTTCCGGATGGATGATCTGCAGCATGCCGGCGGCCAGTCGGACCCGGTCGCGAGCCTGCTGACCTGCGCCCCGGCCAGCGCCTGGCTGTCGATCATCAATGGCCGGGTGGTGATCGAGGACGGCCGGCTGCTTGGGGTCGATCTGCCGCCGCTGATCGAACGGCATCGCCGCGCCAGCCGGCAACTGCGGCGCTGAACAGTGGCTGTGCTGAACAGGGGTGAGGGGCTATGGGGCGAATCAACCCCCGCGATCAGACCGTAAAACGACGCCTGCTCCGAACGCCATTCAGCACGGGACTTGGCGAGTCGAAGCCAGGCGTTCAAGGCTTGTTTCAGGTCAACCGCAACAGACAGGCATCGACACCGGCGCTCCAGCGTCGCTTGTCCGCATCCGCCAGCCAGGCGGCTTCGAAGGAATTTTTCGCGATGCGGGCCAGCGAGACGGGCGAGAGATGCAGCGCGCGTTGCACGGCGAGGTAGTTGTCGGCGATATAGCCGCCGAAATAGGCCGGATCATCGGAATTGATCGTCACACACAGACCCCGCGCCAGCAGGCGGCCGATGTTGTGATCCTCCATCCGTGCAAACACCTTGAGCCGCGTGTTGGACAGCGGACAGACGGTGAGCGGGACGCGCTCGCGTGCCAGCCGGGCAACCAGCTCGGCGTCCTCTTCGCAGCGCACGCCGTGGTCGATGCGCGAGACCTGGAGCAGATCGAGCGCCTCGCGGATATAAGCCGGCGGCCCCTCCTCGCCGGCATGGGCTACCGCCCCGAAACCCGCTGCGCGGGCGCGCTCGAACACGGTCACGAACTTGGACGGTGGATGCCCGACCTCGGAGGAATCCAGGCCAACGCCGGCAATCAGGTGACGGTAGGACAGGGCCTGATCCAGGGTGCGTTGGGCATCCTCCTCGCTCAGGTGACGCAGAAAACACAGGATCAGCCGGTGCGTGAGCCCCCAGGTGCGCTCGGCGTCTGCCAGCGCGCGGCGGATGCCCGAGAGCACGTCGGCAAAGGCGACGCCGCGCGCGGTATGGGTCTGCGGATCGAAGAAGATCTCCGCATGGACCACGCCATCGACCCGTGCGCGTTGCAAATAAGCCCGCGTCATCGCGTAGAAGTCGGATTCCGCGCGCAGCACGTCGGCGCCGGCATAATAAAGGTTGAGAAAAGACTGCAAATCGTCAAAGTCATAGGCCCGGCGGAGTGCATGGACTGATTTATAGGGCAACCGCACACCGTGCTTGCGGGCCAGCGCGAATGTCAGTTCGGGCTCCAGCGTGCCCTCGATGTGAACATGCAGCTCGGCCTTGGGCAGCGCGCGGATCAGATGGGCCAGCGCCGCATCAGACCATGCCGTCACGATGGATCATCCCAGTCGGATCGAGGTCGTACTGAATCCCCACGGATACCGTTCCTGTGCGCGATCGCGCCTGGTTTACTTGGGGATGGATCCCTCGACGCCGGCAACATGCCAGTTCATCGACATCAATTCAGGCAGCGTCAGCTCCGCCCCGGCGGGGACTTTCAGCGTGCCCGTCTGATCCTTCAACGGTCCGCTGAA
The DNA here is from genome assembly GCA_049664005.1 of Candidatus Macondimonas sp. Classification (GTDB taxonomy): domain Bacteria; phylum Pseudomonadota; class Gammaproteobacteria; order UBA5335; family UBA5335; genus Macondimonas. Next base: position 246 of record JBATEM010000232.1, on the reverse strand, counting down.
GGGCTTGAAGCTGCCACTCTTGATGGCCGCCATCTTGTCGTCAAAGATTTTCTTGATGGGCGCCGGCACGACCGGCAACACGGGCGCCAGATGGATCGCGTCCTCGGCGATGCCCAGTTTGACATCGCCGGGTTTCCAGGTGCCGTCCAGCACCGCCTGCGCGCTCTTCACATAGTGCGGGCCCCAGTTGTTGATGTTGGCCGAAAGCTGCGCCTTGGGCGCGAAGCGGGCCATGTCGCTGTCCCA
>JBATEM010000231.1:0-12064 GCA_049664005.1 Candidatus Macondimonas sp. | reverse complement strand
CTGTTGTTCCTTGCGCTGCTGTTCCCGCCAGGGGAGGAGATTGATGTGGTGGGTCATCAGTCGAAACTCCGCATGGCCAGCCCGCACGCCGTCATCAGGGCCGGGGCATCCAGCTTGAGTTGCCTGGGGCGGGCCCGGGGCAGGATTTTCATCCCCGCGAAGGGATCGGCGATGCGGGTGGCAACTTCCAGGTGTTCTTCCACCGCCTGGTCAAGACCGGGAATGCTGGCGCATCCCCCTGCCAGAACGATCTGGCCGATCTTTTCAATGCGGCTGTTGGAGGAAAAAAAGAACTGCAGGGCACGTTCCACATGACTGATCACATCCTGCATGAAGGGCTTGAGCACCTCGTCGCCGTAACTCTCCGGCAGTCCGCCGCGCCGCTTGGCTTTGCCGGCTTCCTCATAGGACAGGCCGTAATGGGCCATGATCTCCTCGGTCAGCTGCTTGCCTCCGAAGGCCTGATCACGCGTGTAGACGATGTTGCCGCCCTGCATGATGTTGAGGGTGGTGGTGGTGGCGCCGATATCGACCACGGCCACCCCCTGCTCGGGATTCTTGAGCTTGAATTGTTCGCCGATGAGGACGCAGGCGTTTTCGAGGGCATTGGATTCAATGTCGACAATTTTGCAGGTGAGCCCCGCGAGATGGACCGCAGCCACGCGATTGTCGATGGTTTCGCTGCGACAGGCAGCCAGCAGTATCGAGACAGCGTGGTCTTCTTCCGCGGAGGGTCCGAGCACCTCGAAATCCATGCCCACTTCATCCAGGGGATAGGGGATGTATTGATCGGCTTCCAGGCGAATCTGTTGTTCCAGCTCGCGTTCGGAGAGATCCGCCGGCATGGCAATGATTTTGGAGATGACCGTTGCGCCGCCTACCGCGATCACGACCTCACGCGTGCGGGTCCCCGATTGTTTGATGGCCTTGCGGATGGCTTGCCCCACGGCCTCCGGATCGGTGACCTGTTTATCAGTCACCGAATCGGGCGATAGTCCCACAGCGGCATAGCTGATCACCTGTGGGTGCTGGCGGTCCCCACCCAATTCGATCAACTTGACCGCAGTGGAACTGATGTCCAGTCCCAGCAGGGGCTTGATGCGACGCTTGAACAACACGTTATTCCTTCCCCAGCCCTGGCTGTGATGAATCTTGCGGATGGAAGCACTGTTTTCCGGCTGGAAAACGGAAACCGGTCCGGTTTGCTTGCTCCGTCGGTAATCCAGATCGGCCGTTGGCGCGTCAACTTGACGCGCGATGGCTTGTCAGGTTCGACGCTGGGCCGCGTATAATGCCCCCCGGCGATCCGCCCGCTGGTTTTATCGGCTGTGTGAACCATGCCTTTATGGATCAGGCTTTTCGGCTTGCTGGCGGGCGCCATGCTGGCTGCAGTGACCGTTCTGGTTGCGATTGTGCTGGCGCTCTACCTGCATCTCGAACCCCAGCTTCCCCCCGTTCAGGCCCTGCGCGATTTTCAGTTCGAAGTCCCCTTGCGCATCTACACCCAGGATCGGGTGCTGATGGGTGAATTCGGCGATCAGCGCCGGGAACCCATTTCCTTCGACCAATTTCCGCCGCTGCTCATCAAGGCGGTGCTGGCCGCCGAAGATGATCGCTTCTTCGAGCATCCCGGCGTGGACTACCAAGGCTTGTTGCGGGCCGTGGCGCGGCTGGTCCTGACCGGTGAAAAAGAGCAGGGCGGCAGCACCATCACCATGCAGGTGGCGCGCAACTTTTTCCTGAGCCCCGAGAAGACCTACCAGCGCAAACTCACCGAAATCCTGCTGGCGTTTCGGATCGAGCACGAACTGGGCAAGGAAGACATCCTGGCCCTGTACCTCAACAAGATTTATCTCGGCCAGCGTGCCTATGGCATGGAAGCTGCCTCGCGTGTGTATTACGGCAAGAGCGTCTGGGAGCTGTCGCTGCCCGAATGGGCAACCCTGGCGGGCCTGCCCAAGGCGCCTTCGAAGATCAACCCCGTCGCCAATCCTGCTGCTGCCCTGGCGCGCAGGGACTATGTGCTGCGTCGCATGCACCTCCTGGGCTGGATTTCTGCGGAACAGCTTGAGGCGAGCTTGTCCGCCCCGAATACCGCGACGCTGCATGGCCCCGCGATTGGCCTGAACGCGCCTTATCTGGCCGAAATGGTGCGTCAGGAGCTGCAGGCGCGCTTGGGTGGCGAGATTTATCGGGCGGGACTAACGGTCTACACCACCATCGACAGCCATTTGCAGCAGGCGGCCGAGGTGTCGCTGCGCCAGGGCCTGCTGGATTATGACCAGCGCCATGGCTATCGCGGTCCGGAGGCCCATTGGCCCGTCGGTGAGGGTGGCGACGGGCTGACGCGGCGCTTGAGTGAAATCCCGCGGGTGGGTGGATTGCAACCGGCCGTGGTGCTGGCGGTCGACGCGCGGAATGCCCGAATTCAGGTGGCGGGCGTGGGCCCCGTTGACCTGGACTGGGAAGGGATACGCTGGGCGCGCCGTTGGCTGGATGACGATCGACAGGGGTCCGCGCCGACGCGTGCGAATGATGTGCTCAAGCCGGGCGATGTGATTCGAGTGCGGCAACAGGGCGATCGCTGGATTTTGTCGCAGGTGCCGCAGGTTCAGGGTGCTTTGGTCAGTCTCAGCCCTCGTGATGGTCGCATCCTCTCCCTGACGGGTGGCTTCGATTTCGTCCAGAGCCCCTTCAACCGTGCCACCCAGGCGCGTCGCCAGCCCGGTTCGAGTTTCAAGCCGTTCCTGTATGCGGCGGCCTTCGACAAGGGCTATACCCCGGCCTCGATCATCAACGATGCACCAGTGGAGTACGCCCAGGGGATCAATGGCGAGGTCTGGCGCCCCGAAAATTATTCGGGCCGGTTTTACGGCCCCACGCCCTTGCGCGAGGGATTGGTTCATTCCCGCAACCTGGTCTCGGTGCGATTGTTGCAGGAAATGAGCGTGGGCTATGGGGTGCGCTATGTGGAGCGCTTCGGCTTTCCCATGCAGCATGTTCCGCCCGATCTGTCGCTCTCCCTGGGTACGGCGGAGTTGACGCCGTTGGAAATGGCCCGCGGCTATGCCGTCTTTGCCAGTGGTGGTTATCTGCTGACGCCCTACCTGATTGCCCGGGTGGAGGACCATGACGGGCGCCTGCTCTACGCGCGCGCGCCGGAGTTGGCCTGTGAGGATTGTGGGGATGGCGTGTCGCGCGTGCAGGCGGCGCAAGGACCGGATTGGCTGACCGATCATCCCCCGATTGCCTTGGGGGGCGCTGATTTTGTCCCCGAGCCGGTGCGGAGTGCACCCCGGGTGATGGATGGGCGCACCGCGTATCTGATGACCAACCTGATGCAGGATGTGATTCGTCGCGGAACCGGACAGCACGCGTTGCGTCTGAATCGTCCGGATGTGGCGGGCAAGACCGGGACCACCAATGGGCTGCGGGATGCCTGGTTCGCGGGCTATACGCCTGATCTGGTGGCCGTGACCTGGGTCGGTTTCGACCAGAGGCGGTCCTTGGGGCGGGGCGAATCCGGGAGTGTGACAGCCACCCCGATCTGGACAAGCTATATGTCACAGGCACTTAAGAATGTCCCCCATCGCGCCATTGATCTGCCGCCTGGCGTGGTGGCAGTCTGGGTCTCTGCAGCGACCGGCACCCGCACCAGCTTGGACGATCCGGCCGGGCATTATGAGTATTTCCGTGCCGACGTGCTTCCCCCCGAGGCGGTCAACGAAGGTCCCGGCGAGGCATCCGGATCGACCGCATCCCCCATCCGACAGGAGGAACTGCGCGACTTGTTTTAACTCCCCGAGAAGGTGTCAATGACGGCTTGAGGCTCAATTCTTCCAAGGAGGCTCAGTATGGGGCACGGCAATGGCGCGAAATGTTGGCAACAACGGGAACGACTCATCCAGACTGCGGCCCGGATCATGGCGGAGGAAGGGGTGCGGGATTACTTTCTGGCCAAGCAAAAAGCCGCCGACCGTCTCGGAATTTCCCGCAACAGTCCCAATCTTCCTCGCAACCAGGAAATCGAGGCGGCTCTGGGCGCTTATCAGCGCCTGTTCTGCAGCGATTCCCAGCCCCGGCAGTTGCGCCGGCTACGCGAGATCGCCTGCGAGGCCATGGCGTTTTTTCAGTCGTTTCAGCCGCGTCTGGTGGGTTCCGTGCTCAGCGGTCATGCCGATACCCATTCCGAGGTGACACTGCACCTGTTCGCCGAGTCGGCCGAGCAGGTCGGCTTGCACCTGTTGGACAAGGGCATCCCCTATCGGCTGGAGGAGCGTCGATTGCGCATGAATCCCGGCGCGCAGGCGGCTTATCCGCTATTCCGTTTCCAGGTCGATGGGGTGTGGGTGGCTGCGGTGGTGTTCGATATCGACGGACTCCGGCAGGCGCCCCTGAGCGCGACCACTGGCCGCCCGATGGTCCGGGCCAGTCTGCCCAAGGTGAAGGCCCTGCTGACGGATGCCATGGCGGTATGAGCCTGTGGCTGTTGCAATGAAACAAGGCGGCACAAGGCCGCCTTGATCTTGATGCGCTTGACGGATTGTGACGGAGATCAGCCGCGCTGGCTGGTCTCGATGTAGTCGCGTTGCGCCGCGCCGGTATAGATCTGCCGCGGCCGGCCAATGCGCTGCTCGGGATCGTTGGTCATCTCGATCCAGTGCGCCACCCAGCCCACGGTGCGGGCAATGGCGAACATCACGGTGAACATGTTGGTCTGCAGGCCCAGGGCCTTGTAGATGATGCCGGAATAGAAGTCGACATTGGGGTAGAGCTTCTTTTCCTTGAAGTAATCATCGTTCAGGGCGAGCTGTTCCAGCTCCAGCGCCAGCTCGAACAGGGGATCGTTTTCCTTGCCGAGGCGCTTCAGGATCTTGTGGCACATGCCGCGGATCACGGTGGCGCGCGGATCGTAGTTCTTGTAGACGCGGTGGCCGAAGCCCATCAGCCGGAACGGATCGTTCTTGTCTTTCGCCTTGGTGATGAACTTGGGAATGTTTTTCACATCGCCAATTTCTTCCAGCATGGTCAGCACGGCTTCATTGGCGCCGCCATGAGCCGGCCCCCACAGACAGGCCACGCCGGCCGAAATCGCCGCATAGGGGTTGGTGCCGGAGCTGCCGGCCAGCCGCACCGTGGAGGTGCTGGCGTTCTGCTCATGGTCTGCATGCAGGATGAACAGCATATCCAGCGCCTGGGCGGCCATCGGATCGACTTCATAGGACTCGGCCGGGACCGCGAACAGCATGTGCAACAGGTTGCTGCAGTAATCCAGGTCGTTGCGCGGATAGACGAAGGGCTGGCCGATGGAATGCTTGTAGGCGCAGGCGGCAATGGTGGGGATCTTGGCGATCATGCGGTGCGCGAAGATTTCCTGATCGTTCTTGTCGCGCGGGTCGCGCGAGACGCCGTAGAACGCCGACAGGGAACCCACCACACCGGTCAGCATGGCCATGGGATGGGCGTCGTAATGGAAGCCACGGAAAAAGTCCCGCAGCGACTCATGGATCATGGTGTGGTAGCGGATCGAATGGCTGAAGGTGTCGAGCTGGGTCTGGGTGGGCAGTTCCCCGTACAGCAGCAGATAGGCCACTTCGATGAAGCTGCTTTTTTCGGCCAGTTGTTCGATGGGGTAGCCGCGGTAGAGCAGTACGCCCTGGTTGCCGTCGATGTAGGTGATGTCGCTGCGACAACTGGCCGTGGAGACGAAGCCGGGATCATAGGTGAACATGCCATGGTCGCGGTACAAGGTGCCGATATCGGCCACTGCCGGGCCATGGGTGCCTTTGCGGACGGGCAACTCACTCTGTTTGCCGGTGGCGGGATCGGACAGGATCAGTTTCTGTTCGCTCATCGACAAGACTCCTGCAGGGGTGGGCTCAACAAATAGGGGCGTGAAGCTCCACCGGCGGTTGGGGATAGTGGGGCGGATAGGCGGCGCGGGCGACGCCCGAATCCACGGCGGCGCGGGCCACGGCGGGCGGGACGGTGTCGATCAGGCGCGGGTCCAGCGGGGTCGGGATGATGTAGTTGGGGCCGAACGCCAGTTCGGTGCGGCCATAGGCTCGGAGCACCTCATCCGGCACCGGCTGATGCGCCAGCGCCCTCAGGGCCTGAACGGCGGCGATGTGCATTTCCCGGTTGATGCGTTTGGCGCGCACATCGAGCGCGCCCCGGAAGATGTAGGGGAAACCCAGGACATTATTGACCTGGTTGGGGTAATCGCTGCGCCCCGTGGCCATGATCAGATCGTTGCGGCTACGCAGGGCGATCTCGGGGCGGATCTCGGGGTCGGGGTTGGACAAGGCGAAGACCACCGGGCGCGGAGCCATGGCCTTGAGCATGTCGGCGGTCACCAGATTGGGTCCGGAGACACCGATGAAGACGTCCGCATCCACCATGGCGTCGGCCAGCGTGCGGCAGGACGTGTCAATGGTGAAGGCCGCCTTGGTGGGATCGAGCCCTTCGCGCCCGCTGTGGATCACGCCACGCCGGTCCACCAGCATCAGGTTTTCGCGTCGGGCGCCCAGCGCCAGCAGCAGATTCATCGAGGCAATGCCGGCCGCGCCCGCCCCCAGGCAGACGATGCGCGCGGTCTCCAGACGCTTGTCCTGCAGTTCCAGCGCATTGAGCAGGCCGGCCGCGACGATGATGGCGGTGCCATGCTGGTCATCATGGAAAACCGGGATGTCCAGCCGCTCGACCAGTGCCCGTTCGATTTCAAAACAATGGGGCGCCGCGATGTCTTCCAGGTTGATGCCACCGAAGGTGGGCGCGATGCGGGTCACGGTGTCGATGAAGGCCTGCGGGTTTTCCGCGTCCACCTCGATGTCGAAGACGTCGACATCAGCAAACTTCTTGAACAGGACCGCCTTGCCCTCCATGACCGGCTTGCTGGCCAGGGCGCCGGTGTTGCCCAGGCCGAGCACGGCCGTCCCATCGGTGATGACGGCAACCAGATTGCCTTTGGATGTGTAACGGAAGGCATCGTCGGGGTTGGCCACGATGGCGCGCACCGGTGCCGCCACCCCCGGGCTGTAGGCCAGCGCCAGTTCGTTGTAGGTGGTGAAGGGCTTGGTGACGGCGATGGCCAGCTTGCCCGGTTTGGGCTTGGCATGGTAGTCCAGGGCCGCTTGAGTCAGTTCGTCTTCCGTCATCATGGGGGCGGGCTGCCGGGGTGGGGGACGCTTGAGGGAGAACCAAAGGGCAGGGCTATCGCAACGGCGCCGACCCTGTCCGCATGTACACCAGAACCGAATCAAGGCGTTGCGGCGGTATCCTTCGCGCCGTAACGACGGCGGAACTTGTCGACGCGACCGCCGGTATCAACGATCTTCTGCTTGCCGGTATAGAACGGGTGGCAACTGGAGCACACCTCAACCTGCAGTTCATGACCGAGGGTGGAGCGGGTTTCAAAGCGGTTCCCGCAGCTGCAGGTGACCGTTACCGCTTGGTAAGCGGGATGAATATCGGGGCGCATGGTGGCAATGACCTCAGTTCGGGGCCGGGCGGCCCATTCTCGAAAACCTAGCATTTTAACGAGACAGAGGCGACAGGGCAATGATCGGGCATGGAGGGTGGGCTGCTCGATCATGCCTCCGGGCACGGTTTTCCGATATCATTGGCCATTGTCGGCAAGTTGATCGACCTTGAGACGCCTCTGACCCGAGCCGGCTGCCCCCCTCCAATTTCCTGTTGCCCGCATGGTGTTGACTCCAGATGACCGCTGATGAAATCGTCGCTGTGATCGCTGCCCGCATGCCCGAAGCCGACCCGATTCGGGTGGAGGGAGATGACGGCGTCCATTTTACTGCTTTGGTGGTTTCATCCGCATTCAGTGGTCTGCGGCCCGTGCAGCGCCATCAGCGCGTCTATGCCGCGCTGGAGGGCTTGGTGGGCGGCGCCATTCACGCCCTTGCCCTGGAAACGCTGACCCCCGAGGAATGGGCGGCCCGTACGCCCATGCGCTGACCGCAGGCCGGAGCCCGAAATCATGGACAAACTGGTCATCGTGGGCGGCAAGGCCCTGGAAGGAGAGACCCGTATCTCCGGCGCCAAGAATGCCACCTTGCCCATCCTGGCGGCGTGTTTGTTGGCCGAGGGACCGAGCTTGGTGCGCAATGTCCCCCATTTGCACGATGTGACGACCAGTATCGAGCTGCTGTCCGGCATGGGCGTGCGCGTGACCCTAGCCGACGGCATGGGGTTGGAGGTGGATGCTGGCGCGGTGGATAACGTCCATGCGCCCTACGATCTGGTCAAGACCATGCGGGCCTCCATTCTGGTGCTGGGGCCGCTGGTTACCCGTTTCGGCCGCGCTGATGTGTCCCTCCCCGGGGGCTGCGCCATCGGCTCTCGGCCTGTGAATCTGCATATTGATGGCCTGGCGGCGATGGGCGCCGACATCCGGGTGGAGAATGGTTACATCCGCGCCAGTGCCGGGCGCCTGAAAGGCGCGCGCATCGTACTGGAAACCGTCACTGTGACGGGCACGGAAAATCTGATGATGGCGGCCACCCTGGCCGAGGGCACGACGGTGATCGAGAACGCCGCCCGCGAGCCCGAAGTGGTGGATCTCGCCTGCTTTCTCAATCGCATGGGCGCGCGGGTGCAAGGTGCCGGCACGGACACCCTACTGATCGAGGGGGTCAAGCGGCTGCACGGGACCGAATACGAGGTCATGCCCGATCGCATCGAGACGGGCACCTATCTCATCGCCGGCGCCATCACGGGCGGCTTGATCACCCTGAAGAACATCCGCCAGGGGACCCTGGATGCGGTGTTGGCCAAGCTGCAGGAAGCCGGCGCCCAGATTCGATGCGCCGATAACACGATCACCCTCGACATGCGCGGTCGCCGGCCCCGGGCAGTGGATGTGCGCACGGCGCCCTATCCCGCCTTTCCCACCGACATGCAGGCCCAGTTCATGGCCCTGAATGCCATTGCCGAAGGCACTGCCACCATGGTCGAGACGGTGTTCGAGAACCGTTACATGCACGTGCAGGAAATGGAGCGCATGGGCGCCGATATCCGGGTCCAGGGCAACGTGGCGGTGGTGCACGGGGTTGAGCGGCTCACCGGTGCGCCGGTCATGGCCACCGATCTGCGCGCATCGGCCGGGCTGGTGCTGGGCGCTCTGGTGGCCGAGGGCGAAACCGAGGTGGACCGCATCTATCACATCGACCGAGGCTATGAGTGCATTGAGGAGAAGCTGGGCCAGCTCGGCGCCTGCATCCGGCGTATTCCCCAATGAGCGGAGATTCATCGGGGCGATGGCGGACCATGGCTGAAGCGTGCCTGACGCTGGCTCTGTCGAAGGGACGCATTCTGGAGGAGACCTTGCCCTTGCTGGCGCGGGTCGGCATCGTTCCCGATGAGGATCCGGCGCGCAGTCGGCGCCTGATCCTGAGCACATCCCAGCCGCATATCCGCTTGCTCATCGTGCGACCGACCGATGTGCCGACCTATGTGCTCCATGGTGGGGCCGACCTGGGGGTCACCGGCAAGGATGTCTTGATGGAACAGGCGGGTGGCATCCTTTATGAGCCCCTGGATCTCAGGATTGGCCATTGCCGACTGGTGTTGGCCGGTCGCGAAGGCCGTGAGCCCGATCGCGCGCAGCCCCGGGTGGCCACCAAATATGTCACCACCACCCGCGCGTTCTTTGCAGCGCGCGGCCAGCAGGTGGATGTCATCAAGCTCTATGGGTCCATGGAATTGGCGCCCCTCGTCGATTTGGCCGACTGGATCGTGGATCTGATGGATACCGGCAACACCCTGCGCGCCAATGGCCTGGTGCCTCTGGAAACGCTGGCTGAGATCAGCGCCCGCCTGGTGGTCAACCCGGCCTCCTGGAAAACCAAGCATGCACCGGTGCGCGCGCTGGTAGCCGCCCTGGCGGAGACCCTCGCTACGGAGAGCACAGCCCCATGACGCAGCCTCAATCGCCTGTCTTGCGCCGTCTGCGCACCCGGGAAGCCCATTTCGAGACGGATCTGGCCGCCTTGCAGGTCCAAGCCGAAGCCCAGCAGGCCGAGGTGCTGGATGCGGTGCAGGAAATCCTGGTGACGGTGCGGGCCGGGGGCGATCGGGCACTGCTGGCGTACACCCATCGCTTCGATGGGTGGCAGGCCGCCACGGCGGCTGCGTTGCAGATCGCGCCGGCGGATCTGGCCGCGGCGCGGGAGCGTATTTCCCGGGAACTGCGTGACGCCCTGGAAGCGGCGGCCGCGCGCTTGCGCGACTATGCGGCGCACCAGCGGCTCGCCTCCTGGCGTTACACCGACACGCTGGGCAATGTGCTGGGACAGGAAGTGCGTCCGCTGGATCGGGTGGGCGTTTACGTCCCTGGCGGCAAGGCGGCCTACCCTTCCTCGGTGCTGATGAATGTGATTCCGGCGCAGGTCGCCGGCGTGCCCGAGATCATTCTGTGCGTGCCCACTCCCGATGGCCAGCGCAATGACCTGGTGCTGGCAGCGGCGGCCATTACGGGTGTGGATCGCGTGTTCGCGGTGGGGGGTGCCCAGGCTGTGGGTGCCCTGGCCTATGGGACCGAGACCGTGCCACGTGTCGACAAGATCGTCGGGCCCGGCAACCGCTATGTCGCCACCGCCAAACGCCTGGTGTTCGGTCAGGTCGGCATCGATATGGTGGCCGGACCGTCTGAAATCCTGATCATCTGCGATGGACAGACCGATCCGGATTGGATCGTGCTCGATCTGTTTTCCCAGGCCGAACACGACGAGGATGCGCAGGCGGTGCTGGTGAGCCCTGATGGCGCCTTTCTGGAGCGCGTTGCCGAGCGTATTGCGGCGCGCTTGCCCGGTCAGCCGCGCCGGGAGATCATCGCCCGCGCCCTGGCCCGACGGGGGGCGCTGATCGAGACGCGCGATTTGGCCGAGGCGGCGGAGATCGCCAACCGTCTGGCGCCCGAGCATCTTGAGCTGTCGGTTGCGGATCCCGAGGCCCTGCTGCCTCTGATCCGCCATGCAGGCGCCATCTTTCTCGGGCGCCACACGCCCGAGGCCATTGGCGATTATTGCGCGGGGCCCAACCATGTCCTACCCACGGCCAGCACCGCCCGGTTCTTTTCGCCGCTGGGGGTTTACGATTTCCAGAAGCGCAGCAGCCTGATCCAGTGCAGCCCGGCCGGCGGGGCCGCGCTGGGGCAGTTGGCGGCCTTGCTCGCCCGTGGCGAGGGCCTGGAAGCGCATGCGCAGTCGGCTGCGGCTCGGGCAAGCGACCCATGAACCAGGACGATGCTGCTTTGAATCGGGTCCAGGATTGGGTGCGCGAGGATATTCAGAACCTGGCGGCCTATGCCGTGTCGCCAGCAGCCGGCCTGATCAAGCTCGACGCCATGGAAAATCCCTACGACTGGCCGCCCGAACTGGTTCAGCCCTGGCTGGCGGCGGTCGCCGGCGCTGCACTGAACCGCTATCCCGATCCCGGATCACGCGCCTTGCTGCCCGTATTGCGCACGGCACTGGGCATCCCGGACGCAGCTGAGGTGCTGCTGGGCAACGGATCGGATGAGCTGATCCAGATGCTGATCCTGGCGGTGGCGCGACCCGGCGCCGTGGTGCTTGCGCCCGAACCGACTTTTGTCATGTACCGCCTCATTGCCCACTGGCTGGGGGTGCGGTTTGTAGGCGTGCCCTTGCGGGTGGATGATTTTGGCCTGGATCGCGCGGCGATGCTGGCGGCCATTGCCCAGCATCAGCCGGCGCTGGTGTTTCTGGCCTGTCCCAACAATCCCACTGGCAATCTTTTCGATCGGGATGATGTGCTGGCCATCCTGGATGCGACGCCCGGCGCGGTGGTGGTGGACGAAGCCTACGCGCCATTCACCGCGGCCAGTTTTCTGGAACAGGTGGGTTCGCGTCCGGAATTGCTGGTGATGCGTACCTTATCCAAGGCTGGATTGGCCGGACTGCGGCTGGGGATTCTGGCTGGCCCCGCCGCCTGGATTGCGCAGATCGACAAGGTGCGACTGCCCTACAACATCAATGTATTGACGCAGATCACGGCCGAGGTGGCATTGCGTTATCCTGCCGTGTGGCAG
>JBATEM010000230.1:0-2361 GCA_049664005.1 Candidatus Macondimonas sp. | reverse complement strand
ACCTGGAAGCGCTGGAAACGCTGCCCGGCCTACCTCCATCCACCGCGCTCACACCCCAGCTTTCCCTGTTCGCGCCGCCGGAACCCGAAGCGGTGGCGATGCTGCGCGCGCTCGATCCCGACCGGCTCAGCCCGCGCGAGGCGCTGGAGCTGGTCTATCGGCTGCGTGAGCGCCTGCCACCGGGTTATTGACATGAAAAAATTGCCCACCGCGCGGAATGCAGCGGAAGCGCCATGCAGAAGGATCGCAACATATGCATCGTGGCGGCAAGGGAATGATGGAAACAGGCCGGCTGGAAGCCTTCAGTGATGGCGTGCTGGCCATCATCATCACCATCATGGTCCTGGAGATGAAAGTACCGCATGGCAAGGATCTGACCGCGCTCGTTCCGCTCTGGCCGGTATTCCTGAGTTATGTGCTGAGCTTCGTCTACGTCGGCATCTATTGGAACAACCACCATCACCTGCTGTATGCATCCAGCAAGGTCACCGGCGGGATCCTGTGGGCAAATCTTCACCTCTTGTTCTGGCTGTCGCTGTTTCCATTTGCCACCGGCTGGATGGGCGAAAACCACTTCGCGGCCACTCCCTCGGCGCTCTACGGAGTGGTGTTGCTGATGGTGGCCATCGCCTACTGGGTTCTGCAGCACACCATCATCGCGGCAGAAGGCTCAACGTCGGTCATCAAGAATGCGGTGGGTCGCGACTGGAAAGGCAATCTGTCACCGCCGATTTATCTGACCGCTATTCTGGCCACTTATTGGGCGCCCTGGATTGCTCAGTTGATTTATTTCGCCATGGCAATTCTCTGGCTGATCCCCGACCGGCGCATCGAACAGGCGGTGGAGGACGAGCAAGGCTAGACTGTTGAGGCAATCACCGCCGCGCGGGCTTCAGACGACCCGCATCGTTTCACTCTGAAGAACACGTCCCGCATTGAGCGCTTCTTGACCAGTCGCGGATGGGAGCCGCGCCCATAGGCAGGTTCGACAGTAGCTGACCGATTCAGCCACCGCTCTGCGGCGGACGCCAGATTGCGCCGCCGCATAACATCGGCTTTAGAACGACACCCGCAGACCCAAATCGTAGACCGTCGAATCCGCGCCCACCGCTGCGCTGGCCTGAACACCCAGCGGCCCATAGACCGACCAGAGCCCGCCGGCCCGCAACATGGCTTCGTTGTCGTCCAGAATTCCACCCTGATACAGGGCGGTCAGGTTCAACTCCAGCATCTCCTTCGCCAGGTAGCGCAGGCCGGCAGCGAGCCGGAAACCGTCTTCCTTGCCATCCTCGAAGCGATTGGGGGTGTCGATGTCGCGTCGCAGCCAGGCGGCCTCGCCAATGAAATCCATGTCCGGGGCCAGGGCCTGACGATAGCCGGCGCCAACCAGCAGGTCGGAGAAGTCCACGTCCGCGCTGTCCGCTTCCAGGTAGGAATTTTCGATGATGCCGTAAATCGTGTCGGTAATGCCCAGCGACAAGCGAATGGCCGGCCCGTCGAATGTGTCATCGAGGCTGTCCGCGCCGTCCCGATCCATGGTCCGGTAGCTCAAATCGACATGGTCATAGCCGATGCCCTGCGCCTGCACCAGGCTTCCTGCCAACAGGAGCGAAGCGCCAGCCAATCCGTTGAACCATTTCATTGCAAACTCCCCAAGATTGATTCATCGCCCAGGTAACCGGCGTCACTCATGCACAGATCGCGCCCGTGAGATCGCCGCGCGCACCTGCTCCGGCGCCGTGCCGCCATAGCCTCGGCGCGCCGCCACCGACCCCTCCAGGGTCAACACCGCATAAACATCCGCCTCGATCAGCGGGCTGAAGGATTGCAGCTCTGCCAGGCTGAGCAACGACAGGTCCCGCCCCTCACGCACACCCAGCGCCACCGCCTTGCCGACGATCTCATGGGCATCGCGGAACGCAACCCCCTTGCGCACCAGATAATCAGCCAGATCCGTCGCCGTGGCAAAACCGCGCCGCGCGCTCTCGCGGCAGTTGTCGCGCTTGACTTCGATCGCCGGCACCATATCGGCAAAGGCCCGCAGGCAACCGGCCACCGTGTCCACGGTGTCGAACAAGGGCTCCTTGTCCTCCTGGTTGTCCTTGTTGTAAGCCAGCGGTTGGGCCTTCATCAGGGTCAGCAGGCTCACCAGATTGCCGTACACGCGACCGGTCTTGCCGCGCACCAGCTCAGGCACGTCGGGGTTTTTCTTCTGCGGCATGATGGATGAACCGGTGCAGAAACGGTCGGGCAAGGCGATGAAATCGAACTGGGCGCTGGACCACAGCACCAGTTCCTCGGAAAAGCGCGACAGATGCATCAGGATCAGGCTGGCAACGGCGGCGAATTCGATGGCGAAAT
>JBATEM010000229.1:0-4557 GCA_049664005.1 Candidatus Macondimonas sp. | reverse complement strand
CGCTTCCATGAATGCGATGCGGTGGTCGGCGCGCAGCGCGGTTACAATGCGCATCTTGCTGTGATAAATCCCATCTCCTGTTCTGCCGTGGAATCTTGCCTGCATGCATGCTGACCCCCTGATTTCCGTCGTCATTCCCGTCAAGGACGAAGCCGCCAACGTGGCGACGTTGGCAGGCGAGATCCGCCAGGCGCTGGACGGCGTGGTGCCGTTCGAGGTGATCTTCGTCGACGATGGCAGCACCGATGCAACGGTCGAGCGCCTCGCCGCCCTGAAAGGCGATTTCGGCGGTCGGCTGCGCATCCTGCGCCATGTGCGCAATGCCGGCCAGAGCGCCGCCATCACCAGCGGCGTGCGGGCTGCCCGCGGTCGCTGGATCGCCACCCTGGATGGCGATGGCCAGAACGATCCGGCCGATCTGCCGCTTCTGCTGGCGCGGGTGGATGCACAGGCCGATCCGGCGCCACGGGTCCTGATCCAGGGCGCGCGGACCCGGCGCGAGGACGACTGGTTGCGGCGGCTGTCGTCCCGGGTGGCCAATGCGGTGCGTGGGGGCCTCTTGCAGGATCAGACACCGGACAGCGGTTGCGGCATCAAGCTGTTGCCTCGCGCGCTTTATCTCGATCTGCCTTACTTCGACCACATGCATCGCTTCATGCCGGCGCTGGTGTTGCGCGCCGGCGGCACGGTGCAGTGCGTCGGCGTCAATCATCGGCCCCGCGGTGGCGGGCAATCCAAATATGGCCTCAACAACCGGCTCTGGGCGGGCCTCGTCGACCTGCTCGGCGTGATGTGGTTGCGTCGCCGTGGTCGCCTGGATTTCCAGGCAAGGGAAGAAGCATGAATTGGACCGAAACCCTCTGGCTGGGCGTGGGCTTCACCGGCCAAGCGCTGTTTTCCATGCGCTTTCTGGTGCAGTGGTTCTACAGCGAAAAGGCCAAGCGCAGCGTGATCCCGGTGCACTTCTGGTATTTCAGCCTGGCCGGCGGCCTGACACTGTTGACCTATGCGATCTATAAGCGTGATCCGGTCTTCATCGTGGGTCAGGCGAGCGGCCTGTTCGTTTACGCCCGCAATCTGTACTGGGTGCATCAGGAAGAAGCCGAGCCGGCCGCGCTGGATCATCACCTGAAGTCCTGATGGAGACATCATCCCCGCAACACGCTGCCCGCCGGCGGCGCGATCGCTTTGTGCTGTTTCTCCTGGGGCTGGTACTGTTCGCGCCCGGCCTGGGGCTGCGCGATCCCTGGCCACCCGATGAACCCCGCTTTGCCCAGATCGCCCGCGAAATGCTCGCGACGGGACAGTGGCTGATTCCCCACATCGGTGGCCATCCCTATTCCGACAAACCGCCGGTGTTCTTCTGGGCCATCGCGGGTTTCGAGGCGCTGACGGGGAGTGCTCGCCTGGCGTTCCTGCTGCCTTCCTTGCTGGCGGCACTGGGCACGTTGCTGTTGACCTATGACCTGGGGCAGCGCTTCTGGAATCGGCGCGTGGGGATGCTGGCCGCGCTGTTGCTGGCCTTCACCGTTCAGTTCACGCTGCAGGCGCGCATGGCGCAAATCGACGCCCTGCTGGCGTTCTGGACCACGCTGGCGCTGTATGGCGTGACGCGCCATCTGCTGCGCGGGCCGGATCTGCGCGCCTTGTATCTGGGTTTTTTCGCTGTGGGCATGGGCATCCTCACCAAGGGGGTGGGCTTTCTGCCCTTAGCGCTGCTGCCGCTGGCTGCCCTGTGGCGTCGCCGCAGCGCTGCGCCGCTGTCCCCGATACCCCTGCGTCATGGCCTGGGCGCGTTGGCATTGCTGCTGGGGGTGCTGCTGGCCTGGACTGGCCCCATGCTCTGGGCCAGCCTGCAGGATCCGGCGCTGGCGGCCTACCGCGATGATTTGCTGCTGCACCAGACTGCCACCCGCTATGCCAAGGCCTGGGGGCACCGCGAACCCTTCTGGTATTACCTGGTGCAGGTGATTCCGGTGTTCTGGCTGCCCGGCAGTTTGCTGCTGCCCTGGCTGATCCCGGCCTGGCGACGCCGGCTTGGCCGCGGCGATGGGCGCTATGCCCTGCTGCTGGGCTACGCACTGGTGGTGCTGGTGTTTTTCAGCCTGAGCAGCGGCAAGCGCGGCCTCTACCTCCTCCCGGCCACCCCCGCCTTTGCCCTGGCCTGCGCGCCTCTGTTGCCCGGCTTGCTGCGCAAATCGGGTGTCCAGCGGCTGGCCTGGGGGCTGCTGGTGCTGTTCGGACTGAGCCTCTTGACGGGCTGGCTCTATCTGGCCTGGATCGATTCTTCGGCGATTCAGGATCTGGCCCTGCGCTATCAAGTGCAGCCCTGGGTCCCCTTGGGGATATTGACGATCGCTGCCTTGGGCCTGGCGGCCTTGGGGCCGCGGCGGGGTTTTGCCGCCTTGCTGGGCACCTTGCTGGTGGGCTGGCTGCTGCATGGCTTCTGGGCGGCGCCTCTGCTGGATGCCACCCGCTCCGGTCGGGCGTTGATGGAGCGGGTCGCGCATCGGATCGGGCCGCAGGCCGAACTGGGGATGGTGGACTGGAAGGAACAGTTTCTCTACCAGGCGGATCGCAGCGTGATGACCTTTGGCTACCGCCGCGCTAATCGGGTGGGCGAGGCGGCGGAGGCCATCGCGTGGCTGAACGCGGCGCCTGGGCGTTGGGTCTTGCTCCCCGAGGAGCGCCTGACGCCCTGTTTCGATCCGCAGCGCGCCTTGGCCTTGGGCCAGGCGCACCGTGAGTTGTGGTTCCTGGTGCGCGCCGACATGGCTCGGCCCTGCGCCGGGGAGCAACCATGAGCGTCCGGAACAAGCCGCGGCTTGCCTCGCTGCCGCCTTTCCCCGCGCCGAATCAGCCATGACCACGCGGGAAATGGCGATCTGGCGCTGGGTGCTGGCCGGCCTGACGATTGTGTTGGGGCTGGCCAATATGATCGATCTGCCCATGGAGCCCCATGAGACCTTCGTGGTGCGCACGGTGGAGGAGATGCACGACCGCGGGGAATGGATCGTTCCCTATCTCAACGATCGGCCGCGATTGAACAAACCCCCGCTCAGTTACTGGTTCACGGCCGTGGTGGCTGAGATCGCTGGTGACCTGCACCGGGTGGCGCCGTGGGAAGGGCGCTTGGTGTCGGTGCTGGCGGGCGCCGGACTGGTCGCGGTCACGGGCCTGTTGGGGGTGGCGCTGGCCGGGCCTGCTGTCGGGCTGATGGCGGCGGCCATAGCGGCCTCTTCCCAAGGGGTGTTCTACTACATTCACAGTGCCCGTCCGGAGATGCTCTACGCTTTCTGGTGCGCGCTGGGTTTGTTCTCTTTCGTGCGGGCCTGGCAGGCCGCTCGACCGTCCGTGCGCTTGCGCTGGGTGTTGGGTATGTGGGGGGCATTTGCCCTGGCGTGCCTGACCAAGGGGCCACAGCTGCCTCTGATGCTGGTGCTCGCGTTGGTGCTCTTCACCCGGCTGCATGCACCGCTGCGCCCATTGACCCTGGATTTACTCAGGCCGGTGTGGGGGCTGCTGATCCTGGCGGCGGTGAACCTGCCCTGGTGGTATGCCATGCGGCAAGGGGTCGGCGCCGAGGCGTTGCAACACTCGCAATTGGGCGGGTCGCTGCTGCGGCCCCGTTTGCCCGATGGCAATCCCTACTACTTTTACCGCACCTGGCAACTGGTGCTGCCCTGGGTGGCGCTGTTGCCCACCCTGGCGACCTTGCGTCGCGCCGAGGGCCAGCGTCCCATGCTGCTTTGGCTGGCGCTGGTGATTGCGGTGCCGGCCGTGCTGCTGAGTTTCGGGCCGCAGGCGCGCTGGTATTACATGCTGCCGACGCTGCCTGCGCTGTGTGTGGCGCTGGCGGTGGCGGCGGAGCGGTTCTGGAACGTGGGGCGGCTGAGGCGCTGGATGCCGATCTGGCTGTTCGTCCATGCTGGCCTGATGCTGGCCCTGCTGGTTTGGTCGCAGGTCAAGGGATCGTCGCTACCGTGGCTGTCCGTGGCGGGCCTGTTCGGACTCATGGCCTTGTGTGCGGCGGCGTGGCGCGGTCATCGGCGCGACATGGCGTTGCCGGGATGGTTGTTGGTCACGGCGCTGCTGTTCATGACCACGACGGCGAGCGTGGCCTATACGCCGAGCATGTGGGGGCTGGACCGCTACGAGGAGCGCAATGGCGCCCTGCGTCTCGCGCGGCTGGTGGGGGTCGATGAGCCCTTGGCGTCCTGGCGCACCGATGTCACCAACCTGATCTATTACCTCGATCGCGCCATTCCCCGGGCGGAACATCCCGCTGATTTGACCCGTCTTCAGGCGCGCTGGGTGCTGGCGCCCACCCGGACGGTCGCGAGTCTGGCGGCGGCCGTCCCGGTGGGCGGGCACTGTGCGCTGGATACTGGCGATGGGTATCTATGGCTGATCCGGGTGGGCGCGGCGGCGGCAGCGCAGTCGAATCCGGCGCTCAGTAGCCCAGACTGCGACCGCCGTCCACTGCCAGTATCTGCCCCGTGATGTAGGGCGCGTCAAACATCAGGAAAGCGACGGTGCGGGCGATGTCCTCCGGCA
>JBATEM010000228.1:0-1720 GCA_049664005.1 Candidatus Macondimonas sp. | reverse complement strand
CGGCAGACTGTCGTAGCGCGGCCCGCCGACGGCGCCCAGCAATATCGCATCGGCCGCCCGCGCCTGCGCCTGTGTCCGCGTGGGATAGGGTTCGCCGGTGGCGTCCACCGCACAGCCGCCCAGCAATCCCTCTTCCAGCGTCACATCCAATCCGTGATTGCGCTGCAGGGCGTGCAGGATCTTCACCGCCTCGGCGACGATTTCCGGGCCGATCCCATCGCCAGGCAAAACCAGTATGCGTTGCGTCATCTCAATCCATCCTTCGCAAGAGTCAGTCGGCGAACAACCACGGGGCTTCCTGGCTGCGGCGGGCTTCGTAGGCGCGGATGCGCTCGGCACGCTGCAAGGTCAGGCCGATATCATCCAGGCCATTGAGCAGGCAATGGCGACGGAAGGCATCCACCTCGAAGCGGATCGTTTCCCCCGACGGCGTGGTGATCGTTTGTGCTTCCAGATTGACCGTCAACCGGTAACCCGGCGTGGCCAGGGTTGCGGCAAACAAACGATCCATCACCGCCGCCGGCAGGACGATGGGCAGGACGCCGTTCTTGAAGCAGTTGTTGAAGAAGATGTCCGCAAAGCTGGGGGCCAGCACCACCCGGAAGCCCGCGTCGCTCAGTGCCCAGACGGCATGCTCGCGCGAAGAACCGCAGCCGAAATTTTCCCGCGCCAGCAAGATCTCCGCCCCCGCATAGCGCGGCTGATTGAGCAGGAAATCGGGATTGATCCGGCGCGTGGCGTTGTCCACATCGAGGCCGCCGGCATCCAGATAGCGCCAATCGTCAAACAGATTGGGGCCAAAGCCAGTGCGGTGGATGGATTTCAGGAACTGCTTGGGGATGATCGCATCGGTATCCACATTGGCGCGATCCAAGGGTGCCACCAAGCCGTTGAACATTGTAAATGCCTGCATTGCATGCGCTCCCTTAGCCGAACTGGCGGATATCGACAAAATGACCGGCAATCGCAGCGGCTGCCGCCATTGCCGGACTCACCAGATGGGTGCGCCCGCCCTGGCCCTGGCGGCCCTCGAAATTGCGGTTGCTGGTGGAGGCGCAGCGCTCGCCCGATTCCAGGCGGTCCGCGTTCATGGCCAGGCACATGGAGCACCCCGGCTCGCGCCACTCGAATCCCGCCTCGATGAAGATGCGATCCAGCCCTTCGGACTCGGCCTGGGTCTTGACCAGCCCGGAACCCGGCACCACCATCGCCAGCTTGAGGCGGGGCGAAACCTTGTGTCCCTCCACCACCGCCGCCGCCGCGCGCAGGTCTTCGATACGCGAATTGGTGCACGACCCGATGAAGACCTTGTCGAGCGCGATGTCCGTGATCGGCGTTCCCGCCGTCAGCCCCATATAGGTCAGGGCGCGGCGCATCCCCTCGGCCTTGCCTGGATTGGCCTCACGATCCGGATCGGGCACCCGATCACCGACCGCGACTACCATTTCCGGGGAAGTGCCCCAGGTCACCTGCGGCTGGATGGCCGCCGCGTCCAGCCGGATCACCGTGTCGAACGCCGCATCGGGATCGGAATGCAGATCCTGCCACGCCGCCACCGCCTGTTCCCACAGCGCGCCCTTGGGCGACTGGGGGCGATCCTTGACGTAGGCAATGGTTTTCTCATCGGCCGCGATCAATCCGGCGCGGGCGCCGGCCTCGATGGCCATGTTGCAGACCGTCATGCGGCCTTCCATGGACAGGGCGCGGATGGCCTCACCGC
>JBATEM010000227.1:0-3409 GCA_049664005.1 Candidatus Macondimonas sp. | reverse complement strand
TTTTTGCACTATTGTTCAAACGCAGAAATACCATTATTGATCACCATCAAAATGAATGATGGCATCACGATAACGAATCGAAGAAGACGAAAAGCGAGGGCAAGCGACGATGGGACGATGCGTTTTTTTCAATCTGCCGGGTGCATCCGGCCACATCAATCCAACGGTCGGTGTCGTGGAGGAACTCATCGCGCGTGGCGAAGAGGTGATCTATTACGCGGGGGAGGATTCGCGCGCCAAATTCACCAAGCTGGGCGTCGAGTTTCGGACCTACGATGAGTGGTTTCAATACACCCATACCGCCAGCACCGCCACCAATATCCTGGATTTTGCATTAGTCGAAATCGAGATGACGCTCAAATGCATCGAGTCCTTATTGGAACGCACGCGTCAGGATAATCCGGACTATGTCATCTACGACTCGTGTTGTGTCTGGGGCAAATACATTGGTGAAGCGCTGCATAAACCCACCATCGCCTCCATCACCACGCTGGTAAGTTCACCGTGGATCATGCTGAGCGATGCCCCGTTGGCGATACACGTCGCTGGCGTGCTCATTCGTGGCGTCCCCATGATTACCTGGGCGCGGCGCAAGGGCATCGAACTCATGGCCAAGATCGGCGTGAAATTTCGCGGCATCCTCTACCATATCTTCGACTTTTTTTCCTGCGTGGGCGAACTTAACATCGTCTTCAATACCCGCGATTTCCAACCTTTCGCCAACCAGATCAAAGGAAATTTCCATTACGTTGGCGCCTCGATTCCCGATGGGCGCGACCTGGGCAATCTCGATTTCGATCGCTTTCACGGCAAACCCCTGGTTTATGTGTCGATGGGGACGGTGCACAATCACAATGTCACGTTTTACCGCACGGTCATGCAGGCGCTGGCCAACGAACCGGTTGGCGTCATCATGTCGATCGGACGCAATATCGACATCAAGGCATTGGGCGAGATTCCTGACAATTTCACTGTGGAAAACTTCGTTCCGCAACTGGAAGTGCTCAAGCGCGCCGATGTCTTCATCACCCATGGCGGCATGAACAGTCTGAATGAAGCGCTCTATTACGGCGTGCCGGTGATCGTGGTGCCCCAGCAAATCGAACAGGCCTTCAACATGCGGCGACTGAAAAAAATTGGTGTGGCCCAACCCATGCCAAAAGAGCTGACGCCACAGTCGATCCGGCAGACGGTCTACAGCGTGCTCGGCAATGACCGTTACAAACAAAACGCCAAAACCTATAGCGCCACGCTGCGTCAGGGCGGTGGTCACAAAGCCGCAGCGCAATTGATCCTGGATTTCGTCAGAGCCCGCACGCATGGCCAGGATTGGCGGCAAGCATCCTGATCGGCCAAGGATGCGATCAGAACTCCGGCCGTCGCAGGCCCCCCATTGGCGCAAACCAGCCTGCAATTTATCGAAAACCCACGCCCTCCGTGTCCGCAACCGAAGATTGCGCGCTGAACACCAAGTGAAAAGCCAGCACGACCATTCCGACCTGATGCCGACCAGCGGACCGGGAAACCAGCTTCACACTTGCTCCGCTTGATCGATGGCTTTGTCGCGGATGTAATCACCGATGCAGTAATTCCCGGTTGCGTGATGCGCACCCGCTGGCGCACTGGCAGGCTTTTGAAGTAAAAAGAGCACAGGAACCGAATCAGGCCGCATGAGCCGAATGTGGCTTTTCTCCATGCGATCCCATCCATGGCTGATCACAGGCCCATCAGGCCAGTCAAACGCCCCACCAGTCGCTCGGGGCATGCAGGATTTCCGCTATCCAAAGGCTCGTCGTGACCTTATTCACCCGTCGACTCATGGTTATCCTGCTTGCTGCCGCGATCCTCGTCACCGCCGCCTATGGTGTTCACGCCTGGCGCGCCGCCAAGCCGATTGATCTGCCGCTGGTGCGGGTCGAGCGGGCGGACCTGGAGGAGCTCATCACGGCCCAGGGCAAGCTGGAGCCCAAGGAGTACGTCGATGTCGGCGCCCAGGTCTCGGGCCAGCTCAGCCGGCTGCATGTGGAAATCGGCGACAAGGTGACGCGCGGCCAGCTCATCGCCGAGATAGACCCGCGCATCTATGCCTCCCGCGTGGCGGCGGACCAGGCGCGGCTCAGTTCGCTCACCGCCCAGCTTGCCGAACAGGGCGCCCAGATCATCTACGCCCGCCAGGTGCGGGATCGCAATCGCCAGCTGATCGAGGCCCGTGCCGTGAGCCGGGAAGCACTGGAGGAAAGCGAGTCGGCCCTGCGCGTGGCCGAGGCGCGGGCCGCCTCGCTCAAGGCCCAGATCGACGAGGCGCGTTCCACCCTGGCAGGGGACGAAACCAATCTCGGCTACACCAAGATCTACGCGCCGATGGACGGCACGGTGGCGAGCCAGACCGCCCGGGAGGGCCAAACGCTGAACGCCAATCAGACCGCACCGGTCATTTTGCAAATCGCCGACCTCGGCACCATGACGGTCCGCGCGCAGGTGGCCGAGGCGGATGTGCCGCGGGTGCGACCCGGCATGGCGGTATCCTTCACCACCCTGGGATCACTGGAGCGGCGCTGGCAGGCGGTGGTGCGCCAGCTCCTGCCCTCTCCGGAAGTCATCAACGATGTGGTGCTCTACAACGTGCTGGCCGATGTGGACAACCGCGATGGCCAGCTCATGAATGGCATGAGTACGCAGATGTTCTTTCATGTCGCCCGCGCCGAGAACGTGCCGGTGATCCCCGCAGCGGCACTGGGGCGCCGCCGGCAAGAACAGGATGCGGCGCAAGGGGAAGCCTATGAGGTCCAGCGCCATGTCGATGGTCGCCTGGTGCCCACCGTGGTGCAGGTGGGGCTGATCACCCGCACTCAGGTCGAAATCCGCGCCGGACTCAAGCCCGGTGACGAGGTGGCGCTGGCGAGCCCAAGCATCGCGCCCGCCGCAAAAACCGCTGGGCCAGCGCCCCGCATCGGCCATTGATCATGGCCCCCACGCCGCTTTTGGAGCTGCGCGGCATCACCCGCCGCTTCAAGGCCGGGGATACGGAAGTGCGCGCGCTGGATGAGGTATCGCTCACGATCTGGCCGGGGGAATTCGTGGCCATCATGGGGCAGTCGGGGTCCGGCAAGAGCACCCTGATGAACGTGATCGGCTGCCTGGACCGGGCAGACGCCGGCGATTACCACATCCTCGGCCGCCCAGTGGCCGGCTTGCCGCCGGATAGCCTCGCCAGCCTGCGCCGCCAGACCTTTGGCTTTGTATTCCAGCGCTACAACCTGCTGCCGGGAGCAAGCGCCGCTGAAAACGTGGAAATGCCCGCCCTGTATGCCGGCCTGACCGCGACGGCGCGGGCCGAGCGCGCCAAGACGCTGCTGACGCGCCTGGGCATGGCCGAGCGCAGTGGCCACCGCCCCAGCCAGCTTTCCGG
>JBATEM010000226.1:0-3420 GCA_049664005.1 Candidatus Macondimonas sp. | reverse complement strand
TTGGAATCGCTGCGCCAACTCCCCTTCGCGCCCGCCTTGCTGGTGGGCTTCTTCGTGCTTGCCAGCCTGCTCATGGTGCCGGTAACGGCCTTGATCGTGGCCACCATCCTGGTTTTTGGTCCCGTTGGGGGTTTTGCCTATGCCCTCGCGGGAACCCTGCTGAGCGCCTTGGTCGGCTATGGCCTGGGCGTCTGGACGGGCGGCCGGACTCGCTGGCCCATGACCGGCGGACGTACGGAAGCCATTGCCGATCGCATTGCCTGCAATGGCTTGCTTGCCGTCGCAACGGTCCGGATCGTGCCGGTGGCGCCCTTTGCCGTCATCAATCTGGTGGCAGGTTCCTCTCGCATTCGCTTGCGGGATTACATGCTGGGCACCGTGATCGGGATGGGGCCGGGTATCGCGGCACTGGCATTTTTTACCGATCGTCTGTGGGCCAGCCTGCGTGATCCCGGTGCAGGAACCGTCGCCACGCTCGTGGTCAGCATCCTCGTCGTCGTTGGTCTGCTGTTCGGCCTGAATCGCTGGGCGAAAAGTGCACAAAACGGCGGAGATTTGACCGATCAGTAGTCTCGCGATGCCCATTCCCCCCCTGCGGGTAGCGACGTACAACATCCATGGCTGCGTCGGGACGGACCGATGCTTCGATCCCGCGCGCATCCAGGGCGTGCTGGCGCACCTGGCGGCCGATATCCTGGCGCTGCAGGAAGTGGAAACCTACCACCATGGCGAGGATGTGCTGGGCACCTACCAGCAAGACCCGCAATGGCAGGTGATCGCGGGTCCCACGCTGTTGCGCGAGCAGGGCCAGTATGGCAATGCCCTCATCACCCGGCTGCCGGTCCTGGACTATGCCCTGATCGATCTCAGCGTCGCCTCCCGGGAAGCCCGCAGCGCCATTCATGCGGTACTGGCGCATGAGGGCGCGCGCCTGCAAGTGGTGGCGACCCATCTGGGCCTGCGTCCCGCGGAGCGGCGTCATCAAGTCCGCACGCTGCTGGAGGCGCTGCAGCGCAGCGACACCCAGGCCGATGCAAGCCTGTTGCTGGGCGATTTCAACGAATGGTTCCTCGCCGGGCGTCCCTTGCGCTGGTTGCACCGCCATTTTGGCCGCGGCGTATCGATGCCACCCACCTTTCCCTCGCGCTGGCCCTTGTTCCGACTGGACCGGATCTGGGCGTCGGCGCCGGCGCGGCTGACCGACGTGCGTGTCCTGCGCACGGCCCAATCACGCTGCGCATCCGATCATCTGCCCTTGCTAGGGGAGCTGCGGTTTTGACGCTTGCTCGAATTCCGCCCGCTCGCGGTCAAGGAGACGCTGCAGGATCGGCCAGCATGCGCGCCACCACATCCTGCACCTGCGCCGCCGGGATTCCCCGCAGGCAATCGGTATGGCCCAGCGGACAGCTGCGCTCGAAGCAGGGGCTGCAGGGCAGGCGGCGCCAGAGGATCTCGGCCCGGGCGGTAAGCGGCGGGGTGTAGTCGGGGGTGGAGGAGCCGTAGATCGCCACCAAGGGCACGCCCACCGCGGCAGCGACATGCATGAGTCCCGAGTCGTTGCTCACCGCGATCCGGCACAGGCCGATCAGGTCAATGGCGTCCACCAGCGCCGTTCGGCCACACAGATTGCGCGCGCTCACGCCGGCCTGCTGGACAATGGCTTCCCCCAGCGCCGCCTCCTTCGCCGAACCGAACACCCACACCCGCGCGCCCTGCGCCGTGAGTCGCTGCGCCAGCTCGCCGAAGGCGGTCCATTGCTTGGCCGGTCCGTATTCGGCGCCGGGCATGAGGCCGATGCAGGGCTGGGACAGATCCTCCTCAAGCCCGAGTGCCGCGGCCAACGCCTGCTGCCGTGCAATGTCAGTGCGCAGGCGCGGGAAGGGAATCGGTGGGGGCAACGCCGCGCCGGGATCCTGTCCCAGGGCGACGAAGCGTTGGACGGTCTGGGTGAGGATGGACGGGTCGAGAGGACGGATGTCGTTGAGCAGGCCGAAGCGCAACTCGCCGCGAT
Source organism: Candidatus Macondimonas sp. (assembly GCA_049664005.1). Classification (GTDB taxonomy): domain Bacteria; phylum Pseudomonadota; class Gammaproteobacteria; order UBA5335; family UBA5335; genus Macondimonas. The sequence goes on along the minus strand of JBATEM010000226.1, from coordinate 1,409 downwards.
AGCCGGTGCGGCGCGGGATGCGGGCAAACCAGGGCACCAGGGCCGATTTGAAGGAGCGTGGCAGCACGATGGCCTGACCGTAAGCCGCCGGGCGCAACGCCACGCCCAGCCGCCGGCGCAGCTTGAAGCCGAATTCGCCGTGATCCAGCGGCATCTCGATCCCGGCACGCACCTCGGGCATGCGGGCGATGAGGGGCAGCGACCACCCCGGCGCCAACACGTCGATGGGCCGCTCCGGCTGGCGCGCCTTGAGGGTCATGAACAGGCTCTGGGCCATCACCATGTCGCCCACCCAGGCCGGCCCCACCACCAGGATGGGCGCGGTCTCAGCCATGTGCGTCCAGCCAGGCCATGTAGCGGGCGACGCCGGTGGCGACATCCAGAAACGGCCGATCGTAGCCGGCTGCCCGCAGGGCATTGATGTCCGCCTCTGTGAAGCTCTGGTAGCGGCCTTTCAGATGCTCGGGGAAGGGGACGTAGCGGATTTCGCCGTGGCCCGCATGGGTGATGACCGCCTGGGCGAGTTCGTTGAAGGTCTGGGCGCGGCCGGTGCCGACGTTGAAGATGCCCCGTTGCTCGGGGTGCTCCCACAACCACAGGTTGACGGCCACCACATCATCCACGTGAATGAAATCGCGCCGTTGCTCGCCCGCGCCGAAACCATCGCTGCCCTCGAACAGAGCGATGCCGCCGGAGTCGCGGAGCTGGTTGCGGGCATGCCAGGCCACGCTGGCCATGGCGCCCTTGTGCTGCTCGCGGGGACCATAGACATTGAAATAGCGCAGACCCGCGACCTGCGAGGCAGCCCGTGGCAACGCCCGGCGCACCACCTGATCGAACAGCAGCTTGGAATAACCGTAGGCATTCAAAGGCGCCTCGCAGGCAGGATCCTCGCGGAACACGCGACTCCCGCCATAGACCGCCGCCGAGGAGGCGTAGATCAGCGGCACCCGCCGCTCCAGGCACCAATTGAGCAGGTCGCGCGAATAGGCGTAGTTGTTGCGCATCAGGTAGCGCCCATCCCATTCGGTGGTGGCCGAACAGGCGCCCTGGTGGAACACCACCTCGATCGGCGGCAGGCCCGGCCCGCGCAAGCGCGCGAACATCTCATCGCGATCCAGGTAGTCGGCCAGCGTGCAATCGGCCAGGTTCCTGAACTTGGTGCCGTCGGTCAGATCGTCCACCACCCAGATGTCGCGGTGTCCGCGGTCATTCAAGGCCCGCACCAGATTGCTGCCGATGAAGCCGGCGCCGCCGGTGACGATGATCATATTGCGTGCTCCTGGGCAATGTCGTGGTAGAGGGCGGCGTAGGCCGTGGCCATGGCCTCGGGGGTGTAGGCGGCTGCTGCCTCTCGGGCCGTAGCGCCCAACCGGGCGCGCAATTCGGCGTCCGTCACCAGGCAGGTC
>JBATEM010000225.1:0-2861 GCA_049664005.1 Candidatus Macondimonas sp. | reverse complement strand
GGGTTTCGAAGGGGTTCAGCGCACCGGCTGGCCGTCGGTATCCACCACCTGCACCTCACCCCAGCCCAGCGCCCTCACCTCGGCCTCGATTTTCTTCAGATCGCCGACCACCACCCAGGTGAGCTGCTGCGGATCGATCCAGGCGCGCGCCACCTCGCCGGTCTGTTGGGGGGTGAGGGCGCGGATGTCCCGCACAAAATTGGCGTAATAATCATCCGGCAGGCCGTAGAGCACCAGATTCTCGATGCCACCCGCCACCTGAGCCGCCGTTTCGAACTGGCCGGGAAGCTTCAGGGTCATGTTCTTCTGGGCCTTGCCCAACTCCTCTGCGGTGACCGGCTTGGATCCCAGAATGGCGCCAATCTCCGCCGCCATCTCGCGCATGGCCGCGGCAGTCTTGTCCCGCTGCACCGGGGCGTACAGCATCCAGGGGCGCTGACCCTTGGCATCACTGAGCGTGGAGCCGGCGCCATAGGCCCAGCCCTTCTGTTCACGCAGATTGAAATTGATGCGCGAGGTAAACATGCCGCCCAACACCGCATTGACCGCCCGGAAGGCCAGATCGTCCGCATGGCCGGTGGGTGCGATGAGCTCTCCAGCCATGATCATCGATTGGGCGTAGTCGGGTCGGTCGATCAGGAAGATGCGCGGCTTCTCGGGCCGCGGCCGCGTTGGCAGGACAGGCGTGGTCACCGCATCCTCAGGCGCTTTCCAGTCCCCGAAGACCCGCTCCACCTGCGCTTTCAGAGTCGGCAGGTCCACATCCCCCACAGCAACCAGCACCGCGTCCTTGGGATGCACATGGCGCCGGTAGAAGTTGCGCAAATCCTCCACCTTGGCTTCCCGGATCACCTCTTCCCGGCCACTGCCCGTGAGCGGCTGCCCATAGGGATGATCAAGTCCATAAAGCAGCGGAGGCAGCACACGCTGCGCCATGCTGGAGGGCTTGGTCTTCTCCTGCGCGATGGCCGCCAGACGCTGTTCCTTGAGCAGGGCCAGGCGATCCTCGGGGAAGGCCGGATCACGCACGATCTCGGCAAACAGGGTCAAGGCGGGTTCAAGCGTCTCGCGCAGCGCCGACAGGCCTATCACCCCCGCATCCAGCTCCGCGGAAGCCCCAATTTCGGCGCCCAGGCGTTCTTTTTCCGCCGCGATCTGTTGCGCATCCTGCCGGCTGCTGCCTTCTTCCAGCATGTCCAGCGTCAAGCCGGCCAGGCCGGAGCGGCGCGGGTCGTCGCTGGCAAAACCGGCAGGTACCATCAGTTCCAGCTCCACCGTGGGCGCATTGGGCCGACGCGCGAGCACGACCGTCAGGCCATTGTCCAGCCGGATCCGTTCCAGGGCCGGGAAATTCAGATCGGGCGGCGTGCCGGTGACGGGCACGGCGCCGCGATTCACGTCTTCGCCCACGGCGGCGTAGGTCGGGTACGGGTCGACGGTAATGGTCAGCCGCCCCTCACCCAGCCAGGTCTGCGCCACGGCGCGCAACTGTTCGGGGGTCGCTTCCCGCAGGCGATTGAGATCGGTTTTCCAGGCCTCGGGGTCCCCCCCCAGCGTCTGGCTTTCCGCCAACACCTGGGCCTTGCCGGCAAAGCCGCCGACCTTCTCGATGCCACGCAGGAAGCCGGACAATGCGCCCATCCGTGCCCGCGCCAGCTCATCCGCAGTCGGCCCTTCCTTGGCAAAGCGGGCCAGCTCCTCGTTGGCCACTGCCTCGATGCGCGCCAAGTCGGCTCCGGGTCGAGCGGTCGCCATCAAATACACTTGCGAACCCAGTTCACCGGAATCAAGCCCCAGGCTCACGTCGGTCGCCAGTTGCTCCTGCTCCACCAGGCGCCGATGCAGCCGGGAGGTTTTACCGGATCCCAGCACAGTGGTTGCCAGATCGAGCACCGGCAGGTCCGCGTGCCCCCATTCGGGCACATTCCACACTGCATACAGCCGCCCTTGGGCCACGCGGTCCTGCAGACTCAAGCGGCGTGGCTGCGCCAGTGGCGCGAAGTCCTTGGCGGGGCGCGTCACCGGCGGTCCCGGCGGGATGCTGCCGAACGCCTCCCTCGCCTTGGCGATCGCCGTCTCGGTATCCACATCCCCCGCGATCACCAGCACCGCATTGGTCGGACCGTAGTAGGTCTTGAACCATTCATGCACGTCCTCCACCTTGGCCTGATCCAGATCTTCCATGGCGCCGATGGTGGTCCAGGAATACGGGTGGCCGGTGGGATAGGTATTCTTCGCCATCAACTCCCACACCTTGCCGTAGGGCGCGCTTTCGCGCTGGCGTTTTTCGTTTTTCACCACCGCGCGCTGTTCATCGAGCTTGCCCTGATCGATGGCGCCGAGCAGATGGCCCATGCGGTCGGACTCCATCCATAGCGCAAGATCGAGCGCAGGCGTGGGGACGTTCTGGAAGTAGTTGGTGCGGTCGCGGCTGGTGGTGCCGTTCATTTCGGTCGCCCCGACCTGCTCGAAGGGGCGGAAATAATCGTCGTTGAAATGCTCTGTGCCGTTGAACATCAGGTGCTCGAACAGATGGGCAAAGCCGGTCTTGCCGGCCACTTCGTTCTTGGAACCGACGTGATACCAGACCGTCACGTTCACAATGGGCGTCTTGTGATCCTCATGGACGATCACCGTCAGCCCGTTGTCGAGCACCACTTTGCGAAAGGGAATATCCACCGGGGCCATCTCCTGGGTGGGGGTTGAAACCGGCGCATCGGCCGCCGGAGCCGACGGCGACGCCGGAGGTGGGCTGGGTTCGGGCGCCTCCCGCGAGCATCCCGCAACGCCCAGCAGCAATGCGGCCAGCACCGCCGTCGATTGCCATTCCCGCCGCTTGCTCATCCGCTCCGCTCCTCAGT
>JBATEM010000224.1:0-16964 GCA_049664005.1 Candidatus Macondimonas sp. | reverse complement strand
AGATCTTCAAGATCACGGGCCAGGAACAAAAGGAAATGTCACTGGAAACCAAGTTGATCGTGCAGAAGAACTTCCTGGAGGACCAGTTGATCTGGGCCACCAACCTGACGCCCGAGTTCGAGGTGCGCAAGTTCGAGGGTGAAGACGAATGGGAAACCGAACTGGCTTTTGAGGTGACCTCGGGCGTCTCGTATCGTTTTGCCCCCAAGTGGTTTGGTGGCCTGGAAACGCGTTACCACTCTGAATATCCGGACTGGCCGGACGCCAATACCCGCGAGCACTACGGCCTCTTTCTCGGCCCGACCCTGCACTACGGCACCAAGCAATGGTGGTGGACCTTCACCTATTTGCCTCAGCTCACAGGTCGGCCATCCGACCCCAACCGGGACGAGGACCTCCACCTGCACGAGCACGAAAAGCGCGAGTTGCGCATGAAGGTCGGTTACAACTTCTAAGCTTGGGAGACCCAGAAATGGATCGCCGTACGCCCTTCATGGTCCTGCCCCTCGCCGCCCTGGCCGCGTCGCCAGCCTGCTATGCGGTGCAGTACCTGTCGGTGGAACAGGCCCAGGCCATCATGTTCCCCGACACGATACTCACGGCCGCCCCCCTGACCCTTACCGACGCTCAGAAGCGGGAGATCGAGCAACGCAGCGGCATGAAAGTGCGTCAGACGACGCTGAAACGCTGGCGTGCGGCCAACGGCGGCTATTTCGTGCTGGATCAGGTGCTGGGCAAGCACGAATTCATCACCTATGCCGTCGCGCTCGACAGCGCCGGTGCAGTGCGTCAGATCGAAATCCTGGATTTCCGGGAAACCCATGGCGATGAAGTGCGGCGCGCCGGATGGCGCAATCAATTCACCGGCAAGACCAGCCGTGACACCCTGCGCGTCAATGAAGACATCCAGAACATCTCCGGCGCCACACTCTCCTGTGTCCACATCACCGACGGCATCCGCCGCCTGCTGATCACCCATGACGTCGCCATCCGCCAGCCCTGAGATCGGCCCGTGGCGGCGCGCCCGGCCGCTGCTGGGAACCTATGTGGAGATCACCCTTGATGCGCCCGGGGCACCCTACCCTACCCAGGCATTCGAGACGGCCTTCGCCGAAATCGGCCGCATCCACCACCTGATGAGCTGGCACGCGCCCGACAGCGATGTGGGTCGGATCAACCGGGCACCGCCCGGCCACTGGCTGGACATCGACCCCTGCACCGCAGCGGTCCTGCACACCGCCCGGATGCTCTGGCAGCGCAGCGGCGGCTTGTTCGACATCACCTGCGAACGGCATCTGCGTGCCTGCGGCGTACTGCCGGCCGATTCCTCCGGATGGGCGGTTGCCCGCAGTGGGGGGATGGCGGACCTGGAGTTGGACGATGGCGCGCGGGTGCGTCTGCGCCAGCCGCTGACCGTCAACCTGGACGGCATCGCCAAGGGTTACGCCGTCGACCGGGCGGTCGCGGTCCTGCAGGCCCAAGGAGTGAGGACGGGCTGCGTCAATGCCGGTGGCGATCTGCGCTTGTTCGGGCCGGCATCGCAGGAGGTCTGCGTGCGCGATCCGCACCAGCCGACCCGGCTCTGGCGCCTGGGGCATCATCGTGCGATCGCCCTGGCCACCACCGGCCGCTATTTTCTTGATGCCGCCGCAGAAGTGCCCAGCGCAGTGATCCACCCCGCCTCCGGTCAAGCAGTGACATTACCCGGCAGCATCACAGTGACTGCTCCCCGCTGCATGCATGCCGATGCCCTGACCAAGGTCGCCGCGTTGGCCCATGCCGGCGGCCTGAACCTGAGCGCGCTGTTTGCATCACTGGGCGCCACGGCGCACCTGTTCCCGCTCGTTTCCAAGGAGACTCCGCATGGCCTCTGTGCCGCACATCAATAGCGCCCCCGCCTGGCAGCGGATGTTCCTCTATCTGACCCTGACGGGGCTGGGCGCCACAGGCCTGATCTGGATGGGCATCCACTATGCCAATGGGGGATTCGCGGGCGAAAGCCGGCCCTATGCCCTGCTCCACCAGCTCATGATTTTCCATGGCATCCTGGGTTATCTGGTGGCGGTGGCCGTTGGCCTGTTTCTGGCCCAGCATGTCGGTGCCGGCTGGCGCGCGCGCCGCAGCCGGGCCACGGGAATCAGCCTGCTTGCCTTGTTTGCGACGCTGATGGTATCCGCCCTGGTGCTGTACTACAGCGGTGACGACACCCTGCGCACCCTCGCCAGTCTCACCCACCAGATTGTCGGTGTCGGCCTGGTGCTCGCCGTGCCGGCCCATGTGGTGCAGCGCGTCCGCAAGGCCGCCCGTATGCCAGCTCCGTCTCATGGTCATACGCAACAGGTGAACGCTTCCCGTTCGGCGAATTCCCCCTCGGCCTGATTCCCAATCAGCCCACTCGCTCTTTTTCGATCCCGGTGAGTCACGCATATACCTATTGAATTAATTGATTTTTTCGACTTGTCGTACTGCCCGCAAATATCATCGCATTCGTCCATGAGGCTGACGAGCAGGCGAAGTTTTCGAAGGACGACATTCCCGAGGACATTGCGAAGATGATGCAGAGCATGGAGTAGCAGCAAGAAGCGCTTGTCAGGTGTTAAAAAGCTTAGGCTCGGCGAGATCGGCACCGCGGTTGACGAGAGCATCACTGCGGAGATTGTGACCGTGGACGGCCCGTTGGCTCAGAAGCTCGCCTTCAACTGCTATCCCGGTCTCGTCCGGCTGAAAGCCGAATAGAAGCGCGGACACCTGACACTGGTACTGGCGCCCGCCGAAGGAGAACACGATGAAAACAATCGCAATCGACGTCGGCGACTTGCTGACAGCGCTGGGCCCGGACGAAGTGGGACGGCGGATCGGCGAGGTGCCTGGCGTCGAAAGCGTCTCTGTGGATCACGCGGCGCAAAGCGCCACGGTCGCGTACGACGAGACCCGCGTACAGGTCGCCGACATCAAGTCGCTGGCACAGCGGCCCGGTCCCGGCATCGACGCGTCGCCTGCCGCCGCGACCGGCAGGGGTCACGAAGGCCACGCCACGGCCGGCGCATCACCAGAAATGCCGGGACCGGCGTCTGGCCGTTCAGGACACCGGGACCATGACAAGCACGAGGGCCACTCGCCCGCGATGTTTCGGGACCGCTTCTGGCTTTCGCTTGCTCTGACGGTTCCGGTGGTCATCTGGTCGGCCCACATCCAGGAGCTTCTCGGCTACCGGGCCCCCGCGTTTCCCGGATCGAACTGGATCGGCCCCGTGCTCTCCACGGTCGTCTTCCTCTACGGCGGTCTGGTGTTCCTGCAGGGGGCCTGGCGGGAACTGCGGTCCCGATTGCCGGGGATGATGACCCTCATCTCGCTCGCCATCACGGTCGCCTTCCTGTTTTCGTGGGTGGTTCAGCTCGGGCTGATCGAGGCGAATGCACTGTGGTGGGAACTGGCCACGCTAGTCACGATCATGCTCCTCGGCCACTGGATCGAGATGCGGTCCATCAACCAGGCCGAGGGCGCATTGAAGGAACTTGCGAAGCTCCTTCCGGATACCGCGACGCGGATCACGGATGGGGGCGAGGAGAAGGTCGCCGTCAGCGCATTGCAGAACGGAGACCTCGTGCTGGTTCACCCGGGTGAGAGCATTCCCGCGGACGGGACCGTGCGAAAGGGAGAGAGTGACGTCAACGAGGCCATGATCACCGGCGAGTCCCGACCGGTGAAAAAGCGGGAAGGCGACGAGGTGATCGCCGCCACGATCAACGGAGAAGGGTCTCTGCGCGTCGAGGTCACCGGGACGGGAGAGAAAACAAAGCTTTCCGGCATAATGAGGCTCGTAGCCGATGCACAGAAGTCCAAGTCCCGAGCGCAGCACCTGGCGGACCGTGCGGCACGGCTTCTGACCGTCGTCGCAATCATCGCTGCGGCCATCACGATCGTGGTGTGGCAGTCTGTCGGTGCGGCGATCGACTTCTCCGTAGTCCGGATGGTGACGGTGCTGGTGATCGCCTGCCCGCACGCGCTTGGATTGGCCGTGCCGCTGGTGGTGGCCATCTCCACGACGCTGGGCGCCCGAAACGGGCTTCTGGTGCGTGACCGGCGTGGGCTCGAGGAGGCCCGAAACCTCGACACCGTGATCTTCGACAAGACCGGCACGTTGACGCTGGGCGAGTTCCGGGTCGTGGCGATGTCCGTCGCGGAGGGGATGACCGAGGACGAAGCGCTTCGGATCGCATCCGGCATCGAAGCCGAATCCGAGCATCCGATCGCCCGGGGCATCGTGAAGACCGCGGAGGACAAGGGCATCGAGGTTCCTGCCGCCGAGGGCTTCCGTGCAATCACCGGCAAGGGCGTGGCGGCGACGATCGCCGGCTCGGAATACCACATGGGTGGCCCGGCTCTTCTCAAGGCCGAAAATGTTCAAGTGCCGCCCGCGCTGCTGGAGGCGGCCAAGGCGGCGGCCGACCGCGGGCAGGCTGCCATATATCTCGTCCGCGAAGGCGAGGCCGTGGCCGTTTATACCGTGGCGGACGCGATCCGCGAGGAGAGCCGCGAAGCCATCGCGGCGCTGCATGAACGGGGGATCGAGGTTGCCATGCTGACCGGCGACGCGCGGGCCGTGGCCGATGCCGTCGCCAGGGAACTTGGCATTGATACCGTGTTCGCGGAAGTGCTGCCCGAGGACAAGGCCTCGAAGGTCCGTGAGCTTCAGGAGCAGGGCAAGAAAGTCGCGATGATCGGCGACGGCGTGAACGACGCCCCGGCTCTCGCCACGGCCGATATCGGGATCGCGATCGGCGCGGGCGCGGATGTTGCCGTCGAGGCCGGGCATATCGTGTTGGTTCGGTCCGACCCACGCGACATCCCCCGGATCATCACCCTGAGCCGCGCCACATACCGCAAGATGATCCAGAATCTCTGGTGGGCGGCAGGTTACAACATCTTCGCGATACCCCTTGCCGCCGGCGTTCTTGCGCCATGGGGCATACTGCTGACACCCGCGGTGGGCGCGGTCCTGATGTCCGCGAGCACGGTGGTGGTGGCCATCAACGCGCAACTGTTGAAGCACGCAAAACTATGACTCCGTCGGCGGGCCAGCCCCGAATGCAAGGGGAGTACAAGGCAAACAGCATCACCTTGGGCGGTGCGGTCGCGATGGGCACCGGCGTGATGATCGGCGCCGGCATTTTTGCCCTGACCGGTCAGATTGCCGAACTGGCGGGACCCTGGTTTCCGCTGTCCTTCATCGCTGGCGCCATCGTGACCGCACTCAGCGCCTACAGCTACATCAAGATGTCGAACGCCTGGCCCTCCTCGGGCGGAATCGCGATGATCCTGCAGAAGTGCTACGGGCGCGGAGCGGTCACCGCGGGCGCGGCGCTGTTGATGGCGCTCAGCATGGTCATCGCCGAGAGCCTGGTGGCGCGCACCTTCGCGACCTATGTGTTGCGGCCTTTCGAGATAACGGGCGGGCCGCTCGTGCCGATCCTCGCCGTTGCGGTGATCCTGTTCGCGTTCCTTGTCAATGTTGCCGGCAACCGGTCAGTCGGGCTGGTCTCGTTGATCATGGCCACGCTCAAGATCGGCGGCATCGCGCTCTTCGGGATCGCGGCGTTGTGGGCGAGTGGATTTTCCTTCGCCGCCGCCTCTGAGACCGGCCGGGACTTCACCGCGACAGGCTTCGTCGCTTCGGTGGCACTGGCCATACTCGCCTTCAAGGGCTTCACCACGATTACCAACAGCGGCGCCGAAATCACCGAACCGAACCGCAACGTCAGCCGGGCCATCATGATCTCGATCGCGCTTTGCGTCGTCGTCTATCTGCTTGTGGCCTTCGGCGTCGGATCGAGCCTCACCATCGACCGGATCATCGCAGCGCGCGACTATTCGCTGGCCGAGGCCGCCGAGCCCGCCCTGGGCCAGACGGGGTTCATCTTGACCGTGCTTCTCGCGGCGGTGGCCACCGCTTCGGGACTGCTGGCCAGTGTCTTCGCGGTGTCGCGGATGCTGGCAATGCTCACCGAGATGAAGCTGATCCCGCACAGCCATTTCGGCATGTCGGGTCCGATCCAGCGCCACACGCTGATCTACACTGTCGTCATCGCTTCGGCGCTGGCCGTGTTCTTCGATCTGGGCCGCATCGCGTCGCTGGGCGCATTTTTCTACCTGATCATGGACATGACCATCCATTGGGGCGTGTTCCGGTACCGGCGGCAAGAGATCGGTGCCGCGGGCGCTGTCCTGCTGACGGCGATTGCCTCCGACGCGGCGGTGCTCGCGGCCTTCACTGCAATGAAGCTGCAAAGCGATCCCGCAATCGTCCTCTACGCCGCGATCGCGATCGGCGCAGTGTTCGGCTTCCAGCGGATCTACCTCGGTCAATGGACCGCAACGCCTGGCGATGGCCACGCGGAGCACAAGGCCGGTGGATCATGACTTCGGTGCATTCAGCAGCGCGGACGACCTACGCAGGGCTGCATGCGCAAGAGGGGTTTGATTGATGTTGCTCTGATCCCCAAAAACTGGATCGTTTTTGATTGGAGTTTTCCGCTGTAATTTCCCGGCTGGGAGAAGGAGCGGAAGCGATGAAGGCATCGAAGTTTTCGGACGCCCAGAAGGCGTTCATTCTGAAGCAGGGTGATGACGGCGTGCCCATGGCAGAGATCTGCCACAAGGCCGGGATCAGCCAGGCGACTTATTTCAACTGGAAGAATGAAGTATGCCGGCTTGTTGCCTGACGAGATGCGCCGGTTGAAGGCGCTTGAGGATGAGAATGGGCGTCTGAAGAAGATCGTTGCCGATCTGACGCTCGATCGCGAGATGCTGCAGGACGTCATCCGCCGAAAGCTCTGAGGCCTGCCCGCAAGCGCAAGCTGGTCGACGGGATGCTGGTGGATTGGGGGATATCGATCAGACGGGCCTGCAAGGCGCTGAAGTTCGACACCTCCACCTACCATTACAAATCCCGCCGCACCCGGGCAGGCCGCGCTCGAACGTCGGATCAAGGAAATTTGCGAGACGCGGGTTCGCTATGGCTACCGTCACCTCCATGTGCTGCTGCGTCGTGAGGGATGGACAATCAACATGAAGAAGACCCGCATAATTTACAATGAGTTAGGCCTGCAGCTTAGGAACAAGCATGCTTGAGATCGGCGTTCAGACGCTCCTCCGGATTGAGTTCCGGGCTATAGCTGGGCAGGTAAAACAACTCGATCTTGTCCTGCCGTTCAGCCACCCACGCCTTCACGGGTTTGCTGTGATGGACACGCAGCTTATCGAGGATCATCAGGAACACCTTCCGGCCGGCGTCCTTGATCAAGGCTACCAGGAACTCGATCAGCCGGTCTGAGTTGAAGGCCTCGTCGATAATCATCCAACGCGCAATGCCGTATTCCTGCTCGATCAGTTGACCCACCGCCGCCCGACTCCACAACGCAAAGTCCATCTTCAGTTGTTCGGCGCGCTTGTCGCAGATCGTTCGGCAAATCGCTTGTTCCTGTTCGGCGCTCAGGCTTGGGCCCTCACCGGCCAGGCCGACCCCATCATGGCGATGGGTTACCAGTTGCTCATCGGCGCGGCACCCTTGGCTCTGCTGTCCATATTGACGGAAGATGTCTCGTTGCTGATGTGGTCGCCGGAGTTCGTTCTCGTCCTCGTGGCTCTTGCGGGCCTCGGATCATCGCTCGCATTCTGGCTCTGGTTCGAGGTGCTGGAGCGAGTTACGCTCAATCTGGCCAACGCTTCACGTTTCTGGTGCCGGTCTTCGGGCTGATGATTGGCGCGGCCTTCTTCGGCGAGCGGCTCGAGGTAGTCCAGGCCGCAGGTGTCGTCCTGGTGCTGATCGGTATCTTGCTGGTGCAGCGGCGCGCCGCTGCACCCTGACGGCGCCAGCGGAAACGAATATGGCATTGGATAAGCCATGGTGAAGCTCACGTCGTTCGAAGAAATTTGCCGAGCCGGGTGGTTTCGGGGCAGTAACTGAGCCACTTTCGTGGAATACTTGGAAGGATTTCGCCAGACAGACAGCGGCACATCACAGACGTGCGCTTCCGATGCAAGGAGAAGCCGATGACCCCAGCGAAAAAGATCCGCGTCGCCGTCAACGGCTACGGCGTGATCGGGAAGCGTGTCGCCGACGCCGTGGCCTTGCAGGACGATATGGAGATGGCCGGGGTTGCGGATATCAGCGCCGACTGGCGGCCACGCATGGCGACGCAGAAGGGTTACCGCCTGTTCGCAGCCACCAGTGACCATGCAGAGGCGATGCGGAACACCGGACTCGATGTCGCCGGGAACCTCGATGATCTGCTTGAGGCGAGCGACCTGGTGGTGGACTGCACGCCGAAACGGATCGCAGCGGTGAACGTCGACATCTATCGACAAAGGGGCATCAAGTTCATCGTCCAGGGTGGCGAGAAGCACGAGGTGACCGGACACTCCTTCGTTGCGGAATCCACCTATGCGAGTGCGCTGAGCCGGGACAGCACGCGCGTCGTCTCCTGCAACACCACCTCGATCGTGAGAACCCTTACGGCATTGAAGCAGGCAGGCCTGCTGCGTCGCGCGCGCGGGACGCTGCTGCGCCGGGCGACGGACCCTTGGGAAAGTCACCTTGACGGGATCATGAACACGCTCGTCCCCGAGCCCGAGATTCCGAGCCATCAAGGGCCAGATGCGCAGAGCGTCGACCCTGACCTCGATGTGATCACGATGGCGGTCAAGGTACCGGAGACCCTGGCGCATCTGCACTACTGGTCGGTGCAGTTGACCCGCCCGGCCTCAAGGGATGAAGTGCTCGAAGCCTTCTCCGCATCGTCTCGGATCGCCCTGATCCGCATGGATGCCGGATTGACGGCCCTTAACGCAGTCAAGGAACTCATGGCCGACCTCGGCCGGCCACATGACAACCTCTACGAAGTGGCGCTGTGGTCGGACATCCTGAAGGTCCAGGGGGACGAACTGTTCTACGCCTACATGGTGGACAACCAGGCCATCGTCATTCCCGAGACGATCGACGCGATCCGGGCACTAACTGGAACGATCAGCAATGCCGATGAATCGATCGCAAAAACTGATGCAGCGCTCGGGATCGGCCTGCTGACCGAAAGACTGGGGCAACGATGATCGTAAGAATAGTCTACGCCCACCTCGGGCTTGAAGCGCGTCCGGTCTGGGCGGAGCAATGGCTTTGTGATCGATGAGCGATCCAGACCCAACTTCCTCTGGTGCAGTTCAGACCCTCTCGGAGCGGCTGAACCAGAATTGCTTCTGCGTCACGCTCGACCGTCAGTCGCTATGCGAGGCGCTGGAGCACGAGGCCGGTGACCCGGCGTTTTGTGAGACGTTCATCCACCCCAGGGCCCACTTATTTTCGAAGGTTCCGGTGTTTCTCTCCGCCACAGAGGTGGCCGAGATGCAGGAGGTGGTCGCAGCAATCGAGACGACGGCGCGGCTCGCTGCATACAAGGCAGCGATCCTCTCCTGGGCGCCGGAAATCTCGCAAGTGGATCACGGCCCTGTTGGTGCGTTGATGGGCTACGATTTCCATCTCGGCGAAGACGGCCCCCGGCTCATCGAGATCAATACCAACGCCGGCGGGGCATTCCTCAACGCCCTTCTTGCAAGGGCTCAGCGCGCCTGTTGTGCCGAAATGGACATGCCCTTGAAGCCGCACGCCTTCGAGGATATGGCATTTCGCATGTTCCAGGACGAATGGATGCGCCAGCAGGGAAGCGGTTCCGCAGGCCGGATTGCCATCGTCGACGATCGGCCGGAGGAACAGTATCTCTATCCTGAGTTTGTCCTGGTGCGGCAGGCGCTGGCCGCACACGGCGTCGATGCTGTTATCGCGGATGCCGGAAATCTTCGCCATGAAGCCGGTCGGCTCAGTTTCGAGGGGAAGCCGATCGACCTCGTCTACAACCGGGTCACCGACTTCGCGTTCGATCAGCCGGAACACAGGGCGCTAAGAGATGCCTACCGGGAGGGTGCGGTGGTCGTGACGCCAAATCCGCACAACCACGCCCTTCTCGCAGACAAGCGGAACCTTTCGCTGCTCTCGGATTCGGCAACGCTGCAGGCCTGGGGGCTGGCCCCAACAGTTCTTGCTCGGCTCGAATCCGTCCCGCACACCATCCTTGTAACTCCCGAAAATGCCGATGAATTGTGGAGATCGCGCAAGAGCCTGTTCTTCAAGCCGACAGGCGGACATGGCGGCAAGGCGGTGTACCGTGGCGACAAGGTGACGAAAGGCGTCTGGTCGGACATCGCGCATGGCGGCTACGTTGCCCAGACCTTGGTCAAGCCGAGCGAGCGCATGATCCGGATCGACGACGCAATCGAGGCGTGCAAGATGGACGTGCGGCTCTATACATATGACGCGCAGGTGCTTCTGGTCGCTGCCCGCCTCTATCAGGGCCAGACCACCAATTTCAGGACGCCGGGGGGCGGCTTTGCCCCGGTCTTCGTGATCTGATTGCCAAGGCATGACAGGCGACCCCAAACAAGTGGAGGCTATCGATGACCCAGAAGATGAAGGTGACCATTTTCGTGGAGCCCGGCCGCATCGCGCTGGATGAAAAACCGATCCCCGATGTCGGCCCGCTCGATGCGCTCGTCCGCATTACCACCACCACGATCTGCGGCACGGACGTACACATCATGAAGGGGGAGTATCCGGTCGCGAAGGGGCTCACGATCGGACATGAACCGGTCGGCGTGATCGAGAAGCTCGGCTCTGCGGTCGTCGGTTACACGGAGGGGCAGCGCGTCATTGCTGGAGCGATCACTCCGAGCGGCTGGAGCAACGCTTGCCTCTGCGGCTACTGCTCGCAGGATGGTGCCGGCACGAAACACGGCTGGAAGCCGATGGGGGGGTGGAAATTCGGCAACACCATCGACGGCTGCCAGGCGGAGTACGTTCTCGTACCAGACGCGATGGCCAACCTTGCGCCCGTGCCGGACGGGCTCACCGACGAGCAGGTGCTGATGTGCCCGGACATCATGTCGACCGGCTTCAGTGGCGCGGAGCGCGGCAGGGTCCGCATCGGCGACGCGGTCGCGGTCTTCGCCCAGGGCCCGATCGGTCTTTGCGCGACAGTCGGCGCACGGTTGAGCGGCGCGACGACCATCATCGCCGTGGACCGGGTGGCCGAGCGGATGGCAATCTCGCAGGCCCTCGGCGCGAACCACGTCATCGACTTCTCGAAGGTCGATCCCGTGGACGAGATCATGCGCATCACCGATGGCCGCGGTGTCGATGTTGCCATCGAGGCGCTGGGCACCCAAGCGACGTTCGAAGCTGCGCTTCGCGTCCTGCGGCCAGGGGGATCGTTGTCGAGTCTTGGTGTCTATTCAAGCGACCTCAGGATACCGCTCGGCGCGTTTGCTGCGGGGCTCGGTGACCACACCATCGTGACAACGCTCTGCCCGGGCGGCAAGGAGCGCATGCGGCGACTGATGGAAGTCATCCGGTCCGAACGTGTCGACCTGACACCGCTGGTGACGCACCGCTACAAGCTGGACGACATCGAGGCGGCCTACGACCTCTTTTCTCACCAGCGTGACGGCGTTCTGAAGGTCGCAATCACGCCGTAGCGGCACAGGAATCCGGGCGTCGCACCCGTTCCGCGGTGACGTGACGCGAGCAACGGATCACCGGTCGGGTGACTTGGCCGCATTCCCCGAGACGGGCAGAGTCCTGCCACGCACTCAAGCATCGTGACGTACCGAACTCGTGGCTTCGAGGCAGAACATGGCGTGCGCTACCAGCATCCCGAGGACAGCAAGACCCGCGAGAAACCCTGCGCGCAAATTCATCTCAGATCGCCGCGACGGCCCTCGCCAGAAGGTCGCGAACCTCACCCGCGACCGCGGTCAGTTCAGGGGTCTCGATCGCTTGCATAGACGCCACCGGGTCGATCGCGCTGACCACGACGCCCTTCGACCTCGCGCAGGATGGCGTTGCAGGGCAGGATCGCGTCCACGCGAGGCTCGATCCCGATCGCCTGATGCGCCATCTTCGGATTGCAGACGCCAAGGATGCGATAAGCCGGCATCTCGACGTCAAGCTTCGTCTTCATCGTCGCCTTGACGTCGCTCTCGGTCAGCACGCCGAAGCCGCGGTCTGCAAGCGCTTTTCGGGTCCGCACGTCGAGGTCGTCGATATTCGCGTCGGAGATCATGCGATTGATCGTGTAGCTCATGTAAGCGTTCTCTTGGTTATGTGAATGACGACACCGGGTAGGCCGCCGCAGAGCGGGCGAGCCGGATTCGGCGTTCGTGGCGAGCATGCGGGGCGACCCGCTCCAGCCACCTTCTGCAACATAGCCCTGAAAGCAGGATCGCGGAATTGGTGTAGATCAGGGCGCGGAGGTTACTCACCCTTTAATGGCAGCCATCCCCGGAATGATCCTGCGGGTACGGAAGCTGAGTATCCAATCCCTCACGCTCCTTTCGGCCAACACGATCGGCGACACCTGGCATGCCCAGCAGCCACCAAAGGAGGTGATAATGAATGAGAGCAAATTCCTGACGCCTGAGGAGGTCACAGAGCGTTATCGTGGCGGCATTTCGGTGGGGACGCTTCGAAACTGGCGAGCAATGCGGGTCGGGCCGTCATTTGTAAAAGTCGGCAAGGCGGTTCTTTACCCAATCAGCGAGCTTGATGCGTGGGACGAGAAGAATAGAGTCGCATGCCGAACGTCAAAGAGGCTCACCGAAAATTTCGGTGATCGAGCGTGATGGTCGCGGTAGGGCATCCTCAACATACCCCAGTTCACGGCACCACATCCCGGCCATCGAAATGCTCTCCTCCTTTTTTTCAATTACTTACATGATAAAGAGGTCTGTTCCCCAATCAGCCAATGCGGCGTACATGCCGGTGTCGAATGAGTTGCGGCATTCATGTCCGTCGCCAACAAAGGCTGGGTTGCTCGCCCACACGGCCACCGGCTATGGGACTCCGGCACCGTTTTGACCTGCCCAGCGAAGAATTGGAAAGTGGCCCAGTGCAACAGGCGCCGGCAATGCCGAGCCCTTATGGCCCTGAAGCGATGATCGGTTGCGGATGTCGTTCGAGGAAATCGACGATGGCGGCGCTGAAAGCGTCGTTGTTATCTCCCGCCACCATGTGTCCGGCACCCGCCACGTCGACGAATTCGGCATGGGGCACCATGTCGAGGAATTCCTCCACACCCTTCGGGCTCACCACGTCGCTGCGCTGGCCGCGCACCAGCAGGGTCGGCACCTGGATCGCGCGGGCCGCGTCGAACAGGCCCATGTAGTCGGCCATGGCCTGGGGATTGCGGGGCTGGAGCATCTGCGGGTCCCAATGCCAGTACCAGCGGCCATCGGCGCGCTGGCGCAGGTTCTTGCGCAAGCCGGCCAGATCGGCCGGGCGCTCCCGGGTGTCACGGCGGTAGGCCGCCACGGCATCGGCGGCCTCTTCCAGCGTGGCGAATCCCTCCGGATGGGCCTGCATGAACTGCACGATGCGGCGCACGCCGGAGCCCTCCATGCGCGGCACAACATCCACCAGTACCAGGGCATGAGCCAGATCCGGATTCATCCGGCCCAGGGCATAAAGCGCCGTCATGCCACCCATGGAAGCGCCCACCAGAACCGGGCGATGGGCCAGGGTCCGGGCAATGCCTTCCACGTCGCGGGCCATGCGACTCAGGGCGTAATCACCGCTTGGCGACCATTGCGAATCACCATGACCGCGCAGATCGAGGGCCAGCGCCTCCCAACCGGCAGCGGCCAGGCGGGCGGCGCTGTTGCCCCAGGCATGGCGGGTCTGACCGCCACCGTGCAGCAGGATGACACTGCCCCGTTGCGGCTGTCCCCAGCGTCCAAGACACAGTTCCAGACCATCATCGGTCTGGAACACCTCGATCTGGCCCTCGAGTTGGGCCTGTGCATGCGTCCCCATCGCCCCTCATCCTCCCTGATGTGTTCTTTCCTGTTTCGCAAAGGCGCGCCATGCAGCCTCGCAGGCGCCAATATCCCATTCGGCCGCCTCGAAGCGCTCATCGTCCACCGCCAGCAGCAGCCAGGCGAGAAAATGCGCCACATCGACGGGGCTGCGCAGTTGGTTTTCCTGATGCAGGCGAAGAAAACGCCCGACGCCGGGGAACTCCCTGGCCGGCGTCGCGCGGATCAGTGCCTGCATCGGCGTATCCACCACCCCCGGCCGGGCGCTGCCGACCCGGATGCCGCGATCCACCAGCTCCTCGCGCCACACTTGATACAGCATGTGCAGCGCTGCCTTGCCCATGCAATAGGGCCCCCAGCCGGCGTAGGCATGATGCGCCGCGCCGGAGGAAAGATGCAGGATGCGCCCGCCGGAAAGCTGGGGCAACAGGCGCTGGCTGAGGAACAAGGGGCCTTCCAGATTGGTGGCCAGATGAGCCCGCAGCGCCTCGGGGGTCAGGGTTTCCAGCAGGCCAATCGGCGCTATGGTGCCGGCATTGTGAACCAGGAAACGCAGCCGCCGGCCGGTTCCGACCGCGCTGGCGATGGTCTCCCGGCCTGCCGGCGTGGCCACATCAGCCACCACCGGCTCGACGCGCCCGGGAAACTGGGTTGCCAGCGCCTGCAAGGGTTCCGCGCGCCGCCCCACCGTCAGCACCGTGAGTCCTCGTTCTGCGAGCACGTCACATAACGCCCGCCCGATTCCCGTTCCGCCTCCGGTCACAACGGCCACGTCCATGGATGATGTCCTCAACTTCGCAAACCGGTACCGCGTTCCAGCAGCCACAGGGCCCAGCCGATCCCCACGACGATGGCCAGCAACATCATGGCGTAGGCCATGGACAGCGAGATATCGGAGTGCCCCAGCATGCCAAAGCGAAAGGCATTGACCATGTAGAGGATGGGATTGAGCCGGGACACGCCCTGCCAGAAGCCGGGCAACAGGTCGATGGAATAGAACACACCGCCCAGATAGGTCAGTGGGGTGAGGACGAAGGTCGGGACGATGGAAATATCGTCGAAAGTCTTGGCATACAGGGCATTGATGAATCCGGCCACCGACAGCAGGGTCGCGGCGAGCAGCATCACGCTGAGTGTGATGAGCGGATGGGCAATGTGCAGGTCCGTGAACAACAGCGAGACGCCAGTCACCATCCCCGCCACCAGCATGCCGCGCACGATCCCGCCCGTCACGAAGCCCGCCAGAATGATGTAGCTGGGCACCGGCGCCACCAGCAGCTCTTCCACGAAGCGCTGGAACTTGGCGCCGAAGAAAGAACTGACCACGTTGGCATAGGCGCTGGTGATCACCGACATCATGATCAGGCCCGGCACGATGTAGTCGATGTAGTTGTGCCCGCCCATGGTGCCGATACGGGAACCGATCAGGTTGCCGAAAATGACGAAGTAAAGCGTCATGGTGATCGCCGGCGGCACCAGGGTTTGCGGCCAGATGCGCAGGAAGCGGCGGATTTCCTTGCGGAAGATCGTTTCAAAGGCGATGGCATGGCGGCGCAGTCGATAAGATGCCACGGCTTCACTCATGCCCCCCCCTCGGCGGCCGCGCCGCCTTGCGGATTGGCAGCCACCAACTGCACAAACAACTCCTCCAGCCGGTTGGCCTTGTTGCGCATGAAGCGCACCCGGATGCCACGCGAGGCGAGCCACTCAAACAAGCCATTGAGGTCCTGATCAGCCCGCACGTCGACTTCCAAAGTATGGGAATCACGCAGGCGCACAGGATAATCGCCAGTGGCAGGCAAGGCATGCACCGGTTCGGCCAGCGTCAGCACCAGGGTTTCCGTGCCTAGCCGCGCCAGCAGTTCGTGCATCGCGGTGTGCTCGATGATGCGGCCCTGATCGATGATGGCGATGTTGCGGCACAACTGCTCGGCTTCTTCCAGGTAGTGGGTGGTCAGGATGATGGTGACGCCCTGCCGGTTCAATTCCTGGAGAAAGGTCCACATGCCTCGGCGCAACTCGATGTCCACACCGGCCGTCGGTTCGTCCAGGATCAGCAGACGGGGTTCATGCACCAGCGCGCGGGCGATCATCAACCGCCGCTTCATCCCCCCCGACAGGTTGCGCACCACCTCATTGCGCTTGTCCCACAGGCCCAGTTCCTTGAGGTAATGGGCGGCGTTGCGCCGCGCCACCGCGCGCGGCACCCCGTAATATCCGGCCTGGTTGAGCAGGACATGGAGCACCGTTTCAAAGCCGTTGCAATTGAATTCCTGGGGCACCACGCCGAGGCAGCGCTTGGCGGATTCCAGATCCCGGTCGATGTCGTGATTGAACACGCGCACCTGCCCGCCTGTCTTGTTCACCAGTGCGCTCAGGATACCGATGAGGGTGGACTTCCCCGCCCCATTGGGCCCCAGCAGGGCGAAGAAATCCCCTGCCGCCACCGTCAGGCTCACATCCTTGAGCGCCTGCACGCCGCTGGCATAGGTCTTGGTCAAATGCTCGATCACCAGCGCCGATTGAGCGGCGAGTGGACTCATGTTCACGGATTTTCCTCGAAGATCGATCGGGGCCGGGCCGAGCGCTGGCCGCGCCGGGCAAGCATCTCGGCCACCACGGCCAAGGCGATTTCCTCCGGCGTGCGTGCGCCCAGATCCAGGCCCGCCGGCGCATGTACCTTGGCCCATCGTGCCGGGGACAGGCCGGATTGCTGCAGGTCCGCTTGCACCAGGCGCGCCCGATGTCGGCTGGCGATCAGCCCCACATAGGCGACCGGCTGCATGAGTACCTGGCGCAAGGCCAGATGATCGCCCTTGTGCTGGGTGGCGATCACCACATAGTCCCCCGCTGCCGCTCCGGCCAGGGCGGCATAGCTTGGATCATCGTCCACCACCGCCCACGCGGCCGGGAACTGCGCCGCTTCGGCCCGTACATCCAGCACCGTCACAGCAAAATCCACCTGGGCGGCCTGCGCGCACAAGGCTTCGGCCAGGCGGCCACTGCCCAACAGCCAGAGCATGGGCGGTGGCAGGATGGGATCAATG
>JBATEM010000223.1:0-3188 GCA_049664005.1 Candidatus Macondimonas sp. | reverse complement strand
CCATCACCTTTCTCGTCGCAACGGTGCTCGCTCTGTTCTTCAGTGAACTGTACTCCGGGCGCTACGAGGAAGAGCCAACCTACGAGCAGGCCTGGATCTTCTATCCGATGCAGTACGTCAGCCAGTTTGCCAGCATCGCCATGATTGTGCTGGTGGCCTGGTACATGGGCCTGCCAAACGATTTGTTCGGTATCGGCGTCGCCGTCACCAGCCTGACGGGCATCGACATCCTGGCGCGCCATGCGGAACTGAGCACCGGCTGGACCAGCTTGGGCGTCGTGGGCTTGGGTGGTCTGGCCGGCGCCTTGGCGTCCATCGCCGTGGGCCATGAACTGACCCATCGCACGGAAAACCCCCTGGCTGTCTTCATTGGACGCTTGGGCCAGGCCTTCAGCCTGTTCACCCATTTCTCGATCCGCCATCCCTATGGCCATCACAACCTGGTCTGCACCCCCGCCGATCCGGCGACAGCACGGCGCGGCGAGAACTTCTACCACTTCACCGTGCGCTCCATCATCGGCCAGAAGAAAATGACCTGGGATCTGGAAGCCGAGCGGCTGCGGCGCATGGGCCACTCCCCCTGGGACTGGCGCAACAAGGCCCTGCGCGGTTGGGGCATGGAACTGCTGGTGGTGATCTTCTTCGTCTGGGCGGCCGGGCTCTATGGCCTGCTGGGCATCCTGGGCGTCACGGCGATCACCCATGTGGTACTTGAACTGGCCAACTACATCGAGCATTACGGCCTGGTCCGGGTGCCGACCGAGCCCATGCAGGTGCGCCATGCCTGGAACAGCAACGTCACCGCCAGCTACTACGTCACCGTGGCCATCTCCCGGCATTCGCATCATCATGCCGATGCGAGCACCGAGTTCTGGGAGCTCAAGGCCTTCCGCGACGAAGCGCCCACCACCATCTATGGTTATGGCGTCAGCTTCATAATTGCCCTGATTCCCCCGCTGTGGAATGAACTGATGGCCCAGAAGCTGTTGTACTGGGACAACAACATGGCCACCTCGGCGGAGCGCCGGCTGGCCATGGCGGAAAACCTGGAAAGCGGCATCCCCGATCTGGTCGAGGCCGCCAGACGCTACTACGCAACCGAAGGCACAGCCCTGCCGGAAAGCCAATCGAGCATGGCTCCCTCGGGTAGCGGGAAAATGGCCGTGGCGTGAATCAATCGGGTGAACGCACCCGAACTTGGGATAAACAAGGCCCGCTCCGAATAATCAGGAGCGGGCTTTTTTGCGCAAGCGCCAGGCAAACTGGCCCAGGCAACATGAGGGCCAACGCCAACCTAAATGGCACGCCCATTTTTCAGCCTTCACCACCCTCGCATCAATCCGCATCGGATGCATCAATGTGCACGGGGCGGAGTCACGGAATCAGCATTCCGCATTCCGCATTCCGTATCGTTGGAGCGCTATTTGCCCATGGATGGACCGTCTGGCCAAGCGCATGATGCACCCCGAACGCATGGCGCCTGCCATCTCGACTTCAGCCTGCTTCCTCGATTAGATCATCTTCCGCATGGGCCAACATCGCATCGCCGGGCGCCTGTTCCGGCAGTAGGGCAGGGGCCTGCAGCAACTCCTTGAGCACGCTGGTGGCGAAGGCGCCCGGAGGTAGGGCGAATGTCAGCTCCAGATCGTCTCCCTGCCAAAGGAGTTGCCCGTCCCGGGGCATCACCCGCAGGGCGCGGCGGTCTTGGCGCAGACCAAAGCGGATCAGGCCCGCCGTCAGTTCCCGATAAGCGGCCGTCAGGCTGCGCTCCAGCACGCCGATCCGCTCGCCGGTGGCGGGTTCGCCAGCGCCCCACAAGGGGCCGGTGGGATGCAGGTCGCCCGCATCGACACGATGGGCGATGTCGTCAGGCGCATCATTGGCCCCAAACACGAACCAACTGCCGCGCCCATCCAATTGCAGGACATCGCCGCGCTCGGCCTGGTTCCAGGAGCCCGCGCGCACCCGCTCCGCGAGCAGCTGATTGAACAAGGCGCTGCGCGCCGCCGAGAGCAAGAGATCCCGCAGCGATCGGCGCGACAAACCCTCACCCGCAAACCAGGCCAGGGCCTGGCGCACATTGCCGCCGCGCTCGCCGAAGCGCTGGGGGCCAAAATAGTTGGGGACCCCGCCCGCCAGGATCTGCGCCCAGCGCGCCTCGGCTGCCGCTCGGTCGCCGGAGATACCGCGCACCCGAATGCGGAAGCGATTGCCGGTGAGCGTGCCGATCCGCAGCTTGCGGCGATGGGGGGCAACCAACAACAGGCGCACCCGATCCCCGAATACCTTGGCCAGTCCCTGCGTCCAGTCGGGCTCCTCGCGTCCCGCCAGATCCACGGAAAACCATTGACTGGTCAGCGCCCGACGATCCTTGCGGCCGCCATAACCGACGGCGCTGCGCGCCACGTCGGCCAGCCGCGCCAGGGCATCGGCCACCTCCGCCGTGTTGAGTTCGCGTTTTTGCAGATGGATCAGGCGATGCTGGCCGCTGCCGTCCGGCTCGAAGCCCAACATCTCCTCCACGGCAAAATCCGCCGGTACCAGCCGCAGCGCGCCCCGCAGTGGCGGTGGACCAAACGCACCGGGCAAGCTGCCCACCTCTCCCAAACGTGCCGGGTCGATGGGAATCAGGGCGGCGTGTTTAGCGGCGGATTCCGATGCAATGGGCGTGGCCTCAGTCATCGCCCGCTTCCCGCAGCAAGGCCACCGCGTGGACCGCGATGCCTTCGCGCCGCCCCACGAAGCCCAGTCCCTCGGTGGTGGTGGCCTTGACGTTGACGCGCTCCTCCGGCAAGCCCAGATCGGCGGCAATATGGGCACACATGGCGGCGACATGAGGCGCGATGCGCGGGGCCTGAGCCAGCACGGTGACGTCCACGTTGCCAGGGTTAAGCCCGCGCTCGGTGAGCAGCGCCCGCACCCGGCGCAATAGATCGCGGCTATCCGCGCCGCACCAAGTGGGATCGGTATCGGGGAAATGGCGCCCGATATCACCCAATCCGGCGGCGCCCAGCAAGGCATCACACAGCGCATGCAGGGCCACATCGCCATCGGAATGGGCAATCAGGCCCTGGTCGTGGGCAATACGTACCCCGCCCAGGGTGACGAAACTCCCCGGACCGAAAGCATGGACGTCGTAACCGTGGCCAATGCGCATGCGCCCTCCGGGCGGGATCAACGAGGGTCCG
>JBATEM010000222.1:0-17407 GCA_049664005.1 Candidatus Macondimonas sp. | reverse complement strand
GCCGCCATGCGCGCCGCACCCGGCATGCCCGCACTGCCTCCCACCACCAGCACATGCCCAAAATGCCCCTTGTGGGCCACGGGCGAACGGGGTGGCAGGAGCGCCCCGAGCGGCGCCATAGCGGGCCAAAGGGCGCAGGCAGCCGGCAAGTCCATGCCCAGATCGACCGGCGCGCCCAGCCGGTCCAGCGTCACCTCCCCGCAGCAATCGGGTCCTGCGCCGGTGTAGAGTCCCGGCTTGGCGGCAATGAAGCTCACCGTCGCCGCCGCATGCATTGCTGCCCCCAGCACCGCGCCGGTATTGGCGGAAAGTCCCGATGGCACATCCACCGCCAGCACCGGCGCGGGATGGGCGTTGAGAACGGCGATGGCTTGCTGCGCTGCGCCCGTCAGCGGGCGACCGAGCCCGGTGCCGAACAGGGCATCGACCCAGACTTCAACCTCAGCAGCCTGTAAGGCCGCAGGTTCCAGCGGCAGCACCTGCCCGCCCTCAGCCACGAAATCCGCCGCCGCGCGCCAGGCATCGCCATGCAACTCGGAGACCGGCGCCAGCCCCCAAACCTGCACCGACATGCCCCAAGCCCGCGCCAGGCTGGCGATGACATAGCCATCCCCGCCATTGTTCCCAGGCCCGCACACCACGCCAATGCGCCGCACCTGCGGCCAAAGCCGCCGTAACCGAAAAAAAGCCGCCCGGCCGGCCCGCCGCATCAGCGCATAGCCGTCGATTCCCTCGCGCGCCATCAGCCGCCCGTCCAGCACGCGCATCTCGGCGGCGCAGTAGGCAGACAGCGGGACAAGGTCCATTCCGGCGATAACGGCGTCCATGGGCGGGTGTCCTTTTGGGAATGCCGTGGATGGCAGGGCTAGAATACGAAGCATGAGCGCCCCCGCCAATGCATCCCCCCATTCAATGGTCACTGCTGACTTCAGCGCCCTGGCACAACAGGTCAAGGACTGGGGCCGGGCGCTGGGTTTCCAGCAGGTGGGCGTCAGCACGCTGGCGGTGGATGCGGACGCCGACCAACTGGACGCGTGGCTGGCGGCAGGGTTCCATGGCGAAATGCATTATATGGCCCGCAATACCGATCTGCGGCGCCATCCCGAGCGCCTGGTACCGGGCGCCCTTCGAGCCATTTGCGTGCGCATGGATTACCGCCCCATGGCCGAATACCCCGACCATGTGCTCAACCAACCAGAGCTGGGCTATGTCGCCCGCTACGCCCTGGGACGGGATTATCACAAGGTCCTGCGCAAGCGCCTGGAGCAACTTGCGCGGCACATCACTGACGCTGCCCCCCACGGCTACCGCGTGTTCACCGACAGTGCGCCCGTCCTGGAAAAAGCGCTTGCCCGCCAGGCTGGGCTGGGCTGGATCGGCAAGCACACCAACCTGCTGGACCGGCAGGCGGGGTCGTGGTTTTTCCTCGGCGAGATCCTCACCGACCTGCCGCTACCGGCGGACCAGCCGGTCGCCGCCCATTGCGGCAGTTGCCGGGCCTGCATCGATATCTGTCCCACCCAGGCCATCGTCGCGCCCTATCGGCTCAACGCACGGCGGTGCATCAGCTACCTCACCATCGAGCACAAAGGCGCCATTCCCGAAGCCCTGCGACCTCTCATGGGCAACCGCATCTATGGCTGCGATGACTGCCAACTGGTCTGTCCGTGGAACCGCTACGCCCGCTTGTCAGCGGAGGCGGATTTTGCGCCCCGCCACGCGCTGGATGCGCCGCGGCTGCTGGACCTGTTCGCCTGGGACGAGCGCGCGTTTGAAACGCATCTGGCCGGCTCTCCCATCCGCCGCATCGGGCACGCGCGCTGGCTGCGCAATGTGGCCGTGGCGCTGGGCAATGCGTCTTTCTCGCCTGCGATCACAGCCGCACTGGAGCGTCGAGTCGACCATCCTGACGCCTTGGTGCGGGAACACGCGGGCTGGGCGCTGGCCCGCCAACGTGCCCGTGCTGCCACCCCATTGCCTGCCAGTGAAACCGAAGGATGTGGATAGCCGAGCTTCAGAAAGCGAATGGAAAACGGCGACGCCAGAACTGGATCAGCAAGAAGCCGAACAACATCCCGCCCAAGTGGGCAAAGTGAGCAATATTGCTGGCGATTCCCGCGACCCCAAAAAACAACTCAAGCGCCCCATAGCCGAGCACAAACCATTTGGCTTTGAGGGGGATCGGTGGAAAGAGCAGGATGATCCGTTGCTCGGGAAACATCATGCCGAAGGCCAACAACAAACCGAAGACAGCGCCAGAAGCGCCTAGCGTGGGATAGGGCGCTCCGCCCGCCTGGAGATGCAGATGCATGACCGCCAGTTGGACCAGTCCCGCACCGATCAGGCAGACGAAATAATAGATAGTGAACCGCGACGTTCCCCAATATCGCTCAACGGCACTGCCAAACATCCATAACGCAAACAGATTCAGGAACAGGTGGGAGAAACTGCCATGCAGAAAGCCATAACTGACGAGTTGCCAGAAATGGAAAGAAGGTACCTGCGTCCAGCCCGAATCGGTTCGAATCACCGCGGGATCGCCGCCAGGCCAGAGCGCGTAATGAACAATCCACTCGCCAGGGCCAGTGGATTGCGCCAGGTACACCAGGATATTGATCAACAGCAGCAATCGAACCATGCGATCCCTTATCAAGGCACATGGCCTTCGCGATGCCCTAGGTCAGGGTCAAGGCTCGTCCGCAACTTTCCAGGATAAGGCAATCAACCGAACTGACGGCGGAAGCGCCACGTTCCAAATCCAAGCACAGCACCACCAAGCAGGAACATGCCCAGCACTGAGGGCCACAAAATATCAAGACCGACACCCTTCAACATAATGCCCATTACAATCTCAATAAAATGATGCAGCGGCGAAAGCAACATAAGGTAGCGAATCACCACCGGCATTGCTTCGGGGGGAACAAAGGCGCCGGAAAGCAACAGCATGGGCGCTACCAGCATAATCACCATAAGCCCAACCTGAGACAGGTTGTTAACCACTGTTGAGATCGCGAGACCAAAACCCGCCGTGGTGAATATATAGATTGCAGTCAATACATAAAACAGGAATATATTGCCGCGAAACGGGATGTTAAACACTGGCCCGAGCACGCCGAATACCGTAACAGTCACCCCGAGCAGAATAACCATCGTCATGGCAATGACCTTGGGCAACATGATTTCGAGTGGTGTCAATGGCGAAACCAATAGTTGCTCCACCGTCCCACGCTCTTTCTCACGCACCATGGCCGCAGCGGGCAGCATGATGGAAAGCATGGTGATCATGGTCATCATTTCGTTGATGGGAACGAACCAGCTATCCTTCCCGTTGGGATTGAACCATACACGATGCCCACTATTGACCATCGGCATAGAACCCCCCATTGCCCCCGCAACCGAGAGTCGCTCCATGGCTTTCTGTACACCGAAGCCGGCCACAATCTGTGCGGCATAACTGGTCGCCAATGAACCAAGAACCGAATTACTGGTATCCACAAAAAGCTGGACCTCAGCCGGTTCACCAGTCAACAACGCCTCATTGAAATTATCTGGAATCTCCAAATAAAGCATGGTCTTTCCGGAGTCGAGCATATCCATGGCATGGTCGGCATTCATCTCTATGCCTTGCAGCTTGAACTGGGGCTGCCGAAAGCTGTAGATCAGATCGCGTGAAGCAGGTGATTGGTCATAATCCGCAACAGTCAACGCAGCTTGCTTGAGTTCCATCTCGATCCCGGAACCCGCCACATAAATATCTACCGAAAAGGCATAGACAACAATGATCAGAAGGAACACATCACGGCGGAACTGCAATAGCTCCTTTAAGGTCATCACACGCATGTGCTGGAAAACTTCGCTGAATTTCCCTGGCATGGCGTATTACTCCTGGGGGCGCTTTGTAAAAAGATGGTGGGCAATAATGAACAGCACCATGGCATAAACGAGAAGCGAAACCACCGACGGCCAGAGCTTATTGATGCCGACTCCTTTCAAGAAGGTCCCGTCGATGATTTGCGCATAATGCATCGCGGGAGCTAGGTAGGCGATGGCCTGGGCTTGGGGCCCCATGGAACTCAAGGGAAATAACATGCCCGAGAACAGTATAGCGGGCACCAGTGTCACAACCATCGTCATCACGACCGCAGCAATCTGGGTCTTGACGAAACTCGACACCAACAGACCAATTCCTGTGGTGGTAAAGGAATATATGAAAGTAGCCAAAAGATAAAATCCAAACGAGCCTTTGAATGGCGCCTGAAAATAGAAGACGGCAATCCCCCAGAGCAGAACCCCATTTATCATTGAAATTCCCGCATAAGGAAGCAACTTGCCCAACAGAAACTCGGCGCGACTCACTGTGGATGCATAAATATTGAGAATCGATCCGCGCTCCTTTTCCCGCACCAAGCTCACGGCGGTCAAGAGAGGTGGGGTCATCATAAGGACCATCATGATCAACTTGGGCGCCATGGACCAAATACTTTTACCGCTCTGGTTATAGAGCATGCGCATTTCAAGCGTCAGATTACCCATCTGCTGGCGGGCCTGCTTTTGAGTGAATCCCGCGATGGTAAGCCGCTCGGCAATCAATTCCTGTGTGTAGTAAGCATTGATCGCTCCGATATAGCCACGCGCTATATTGGAACGCAGGGGAAATGAACCATCCATCAGCGTCTGAATCATGACCGCTTTTCCGGCAGCCAAATCATCCTGAAATTTCGATGGAATCACGACAACGGCGCGTATTTTCCCTCGACTGATAAGCTCCTGGATATAGTGCTCATCACTCAGATATCCCTTGAAATCGAAATAGCGTGAGTCGATCATGCGGTAGGCGTATTCACGACTCTGGGGTGTATGATCATGATCGACGATTACAAAGGGAATATTTTCCACATCGAGATTCATGCCCAGCCCAAACACGAGCATCAGCGCCGGGGGAACGACAAAGGCCAATCCCAGGAAAAGGCGATCCCGGGTGATCTCCGCCCACTCCTTCGCGATAACAGCCATAAAACGCGTCAGATTCATGCAGCCATCCCTGCCTTATGTTCCAGATCCAACACGTTGTGTACAAACACATTTTCCATAGTCAGCGGCAGCCGGTCGATACTGTGAATCTGGATTTTGGCTGCGTCCAACGCGCTACGAACTTGGCTTTTAACTGCTTCGGCATCTCGCGCCAAGACCTGGACACGACGACCGAACAGGGTTGCATCTTCAAAGCCATGATCTTGCAGCACGCTTTGCGCCCGATAAGGGGTTTCACAACGTATTTCGAGCAGCTGGCCAAAACGCCGCTCCACATCGAGCTTTAGTCCTGCGGGCGAGTCATAAGCAACGACTTTGCCCGCGTGCATCAAGGCGATGCGATCGCAGTATTCAGCCTCGACCATATAGTGCGTTGTCACCAGCAACCCGACGCCTTCCTGCCGGGAGAGTCGGAATAGCACATCCCAGAACTCACGCCGGCCCATGGGATCCACACCGGAAGTTGGCTCATCCAAGAACAGAATGGGGGGGCGATGCACCAGTGCACAGCCCAAAGCCAGCCGTTGCCGCAAACCCATGGGCAGAGACCCAGTCAGAACATTTTCCATGCCCTCCAAGCCCGCGAGGTCGACAATCCAGCGCAACCTTGGCTCGATTTCTCGCGGCGGAACCGCGTAGATACCCGCATAGAGACGGATGTTCTCCACCACACTCAGGTCCTGGTAGAGGGAAAATGCCTGGGACATATAGCCAATGCGTTTCTTGATCGTGGCCCCGGAATGCCGCATGTCAGCACCGGCGACCGAGCCCGCGCCATGGGAGGGACGCAAAATCCCCGTCAGCATCTTGATAACCGTGGTTTTGCCCGCGCCATTGGCGCCCAGCAGGCCAAAAATCTCTCCGGGACGAACCTCGAAGTTCACATGATCCACGGCCCGGAATGCGCCGAAGTCACGCACCAAATCGATTGCTTCAATCACAGGTGCATTTGGATCAAGGTGAATCACCGTGCCTTCCGGGGGGGAAGGCAGCTCTCGGATGGCCTGACCTTCCCCGTTAAGCTCCAGAAGACTCACATAGACATCTTCAAGCTCCGGGGTATCCGTTTTCACTTCAGTGACATCAAGCCCCTTGAGAACGTCTCGCACCACATGCTCGGCATCTGCCGTCTGTTCTGGCACGAAGACTCGCAAATAATTTCCCAAGGCGACGACTTGCTCGAACCGCTCCCTGAGTCTTTTCAAGGCTTCCAATTGGGGTTGCACAGCGATCGAAGCCACCGTACCGGGCGCCAATCGGAGCAGATCTTCGATTTCACCTGAAGCCAGGATGCGGCCATGATGCATCAGCGCAGCACGATGAAAACGAGACGCCTCGTCCATATAGGCGGTGGAAACCAGCGCAGTGATGCCCTTCTCGGCCAGCAGTTCGGCCAGGATGGCCCAGAAATCACGCCGGGAAACAGGGTCAACGCCGGTCGTGGGCTCATCCAGAATCACCAGATCGGGCTCGTGGATCAGGGTGCAGACCAAACCCAACTTTTGCTTCATGCCCCCGGAAAGATTCTTCATGGCCCGGTCGCGAAACTTGTCCAACCGGGTCATGCGCAGCAGCTTTTCCTTGCGCTGAGCGAGGTCTTCGGATTTGACCAGACGCAAGCGCGCAAAGAAGTTGATGTTTTCTTCAATGGACAAGTCAGGATAGAGATTCTGCCCCAATCCCTGCGGCATGAATCCCAAGCGCAGCTTGATGCGTTCTGCGGCGGCTTCCGAATCCAAGGATTCACCAAAGACATCCACAGAGCCTGCTTCATAACTCATGACACCCGCAACGGTTTTCATGGTGCTGCTTTTGCCAGCACCATCAGAACCGATCAGACCAAACAGACTCCCTTTCGGGATATCCAGATCAATCCCCCGAACCGCGTGTACATCCTTGTAGTTCTTGACCAGTCCGCGAATACGAACGACCGGTGTCTCATCCATTTTTTGTTCAGCCCCTTGGCGACGGGATCGTTGCATCAAAACGTTTCAGCTCACCATTTGGGTGGAGCCCATTCCACATTTTCGTCCCAACGGATCACGGCGTCTGCGGGCATGCCAGGAGTCAACAAATAATCGGGGTTTTCCGTGAAATAAAGTTTTACGGCGTACACCTGTTTGACGCGCTCATCAGGTGTCTGCACTTCCTTTGGCGTAAACTCGGCACGCGATGCAATGTAATCCACCACCGCCGGGAACGGTCGGTCGGGATAAGAGTCCACATAGACCTGAGCCTTCAGGCCGCGGCGAACCTTACCAATTTCATTGCCCGGCACGTAGACCTTGAGGTAGAGGTGATCCAGGTTCACCAATTCATACATGGGGCGACCCGCTGCGCCGACTTCACCTGCCTCGACCAAACGCGAGGTGACAATGCCTTTGGTCGGCGCCTTGACCGTCAAATTCTCCAAGGCGATGGTTGCTTCCTCTCGCATCGCGCGCACGCGATCCAGCTCTGAATCCAGCGCCTTCAATTCGGTTTCCCTGGCTGCAATCTGTTCATCCCCCAGCTTGGCACGCGCAAGTTGTTTTTGAGCGCCCATCAACCCGGCCTGGGCAGACCGGATGTCCTTGGTCATGACCGTATACTGCAGTTGGGCCTGTTCGAGACGTTGCTTGTTGACCGTGCCTGTTTCCGCCAACGCCTTGATTCGCTCAAGATCCCGGCTGAACTGGCCTTCCGCTGCCTGGGCCTTCTCGACAGTTGCCTGCATATGATTCACTTGAGCCTGAGCTGCCGCGATCCCCAGTGGCAGCTCTTTCTTGGCGACTGCCAGGGTCTCATTCGCCGCATCCCGGCGGGCTTCAAGGCTGGCGATGCCGGCATCCGCCTGACGAAGTCTGGCCTGAATTTCCTCGTCTTCCATCTGGGTGAGCACTTGCCCTGCTTCAACCAGATCGCCTTCCTTGGCCATGATTTCCCGGACCTTGCCTGGATATTTGGCCGCGACCGTGGTGGTGTCCCCCTCGATGCGCCCATTGACCTGTAACAATCCTTCCGGAAGTGGCGCACTGGAGATGCGATACATCACCAGCAAGGCTACGAGCGCCACCGCCCCCAGCCCCAACAGCAACCATCCGATCGGTCGACGTCCCTTGTCTGTGGCCATTGATGTCATCCTATATGTGTACTGACGGATCCAAAGCGAGCTTTACGGAATCAGATTCCGCCCACCACATACTTGAGCCGCAGATCGGCGTAAACCGCATCATATTTGGCGTTGTTGTAGCTTGTGAAAGCGGCGGTGCGGCGCGTTTCGGCTTCCAGCACCTCGGTATTGGTGCCCATGCCTTCCCGGTAGCGATCACGCGTGACGCGTTGGCTTTCATCCGCGCTATCCAGAGACGTCTGTGCAACCTTGAGGCGATTCAAGGCTTCCTCACGCGCCAGCCATGTCTGCCTGACCTGCAGGCTGATCAAGGTGCGGGCCTGCGACAGCAGTTCCTCGCTTGAAATCCTGCGTTTGGACAAGGCTTCCGCCTGCTTGCGGGTCACGCCTGAGTCAAACAAGGTCCAGGAGGCGCCGACCCCGGCATAGCCAATGGTATTGTCCTCCAGCGTATCAAGATCCACATAGATCATGCCGCCCAACAAGGCCACCTGAGGCAACAAACCGCCTTTGATCGCCTTGGCCGCATAGCGCAGGCTCTCGGTCTGGGCGGTAAGGTTATTCAATTCTGGGCGGTTGCCGACCGCCTTTTCGGTCAAGCTTTCCAGTGTCGCCTCAGGGGCTTCACGGGCGGGCTCCAGGGGTTCAAGATCAACCGGCGCGTCGAGCGGGCGACCCAGCATGTTGTTATAAAAGGACTGGGCGAGTTGAACGGCGTTCTTGATCTGCAGGTTGCGTTGCTGCGATTCAGCGAGATAGACCTGCACCGATAACAAGTCACTCTTGGCCACCATTTCCTGGCCATAGAGATTCTGGACATCTTGCACATAGCCGGAAACAGCTTCCACTTCGCGATCGGAAATCTCGGCGCCGCCCTGGGCGCGCAGCACGTTCACATAGGCTTCCGCAACGTGAATCTTCAGTTCCTGCTCCGTCTGGCGCACACTCCAGCCCGCCGCATCGACCTGCGATTCGGCCGCCTTGGTGATATTGGTCAGGCGTCCGCCGGTATAGATCGGCAAGCTTGCCGTAATGGTCGCCTGGGTAAGCTTGTCCTCGCCGACCTCAAATTGCTGAAGATCTGCAGGAACTGGGAACGAAAAGCTGGATGGCAGCAAAGGAAGGCGGATCGGCGACGGAATCGTCAGGTTGTCCTGGATCGGCGACTCGATGGTGGGCGCGTTGTCCAGCTGCACCATGACGCCATTCGCTGATACCGAGGGAAAACGCCCGCGAGCGGCCGCGCTGCGCGCGGCTTCGGCCGACTGGGCCAAAAACTGGGAGGACCGGAGGCCGAAATCGGTGGCCCGGGCTGTTTCCCAAGCCTGATCAAGTGTTTCCGCAGCAACAATGGCGGGCATCGATACGGCTGCACAAAACAGCACCGCCGCCTTCCTTTGGGGCAATCGCATAATCACAATCCCTGTACGATTCAGAGGCCGAGCCAAATATGGATGCTAGGTTATACGCTCACAGCCAAGCCCCTGCAAGTCAGCCAATCGCCCCACTTCCGAGACGTGTTTTCCATACCAAACACTACCCAGGGTCAAGACCAACGAGACGGCTATTTCGCCGCAAGCGGCAGTCGGATCGCCATCTCATGCCACGCGCGTTCGCTCGCCTCAAGTTCAGCGAGCAACGAGGCAATACCCCCAAAGGATGGATCTTCCGACTCGGAAGCACGCTTGAGCGTGTTGGCCAGATCGGTCCACAGGCTTGCCACCTCGCGCATGCGGGGTTCCAGCTGGAGATCGCTGATCGCCGGCAGCCAAGCCGCAGCCTCGGCCAGAAAATCGGCGTACAGCGAGCGAAACGCCCCGCCGCCAGTGCCCCGCTTCTCGATGATCTGATAGGCAAAGCGGGCCGTCCACTGCCAATCCGCAAGCCCAGGCCAGCGTGATAGATCCGCTTGCCAGCGCGCCAACGCCGCCAGACCCTGAAACGATGCGCGGCCTGACAGCAGGCTCGCGCTATTGGCCAGAATGGCCGCATGCAACCGGGCGGGCAGGTCTTCCGGGGTCGTCATGCACTCCGGCGCGTAGAACTGGCCAGACAAGGGAAAGGGGCCTTCACGGGAAAATCGAGCCGCCGCCAGCGCTTCCCGGGACAGCTCCAGCACCTGAGGGCGTTCCGTATCCGTCACCCGATACACCTGCCGCGCCGCGTCATAATCCCAGACCACGACCAAGTGGCCGGGAAAATGGGTATGCGAACCGTAGTAGGGCAGATAGAACAGATCCGTCTGCACCAAAGCAGGATGACCCGTGGCCAATGCGTCCCACAAGGCGCGCTCCCCGGCTGCGGGATCCGTGGACTGGCGCCACTGGAAACGATGTCCCAAGCGCGCAAAAAAGTTGCTTTCATAATCCGCCGAGCGCACATGCAACAACCGGCTGGGAGAACCTCGCGGCATCTCCAGGTAAAACAGCCCCAATCCACCTCCCAGGCCGAAGCAGAATGCCTCCGACCAGTTCAGCCCATGAAAATGACTCACATCGGCGATGGCGGTGCTGGCGCAGTGCCGGCCCGGCTGGTGGGTGATTCTTGACATCCGTGTTACTCCTCGATTGTCGCGATGGCCCATGTTGCCAGCGCTGCTTGACAAGGCCCGCTACCCCTTCTAAAGATCTTCCATGGCAGTCCGGAGAATGTCATGCCTGCTCAAGATGGATCGGTTTCGGACGCAATCTTAGTTGAGCGATGACCACCAGAGCCATCCACATAAAAATAGTGCATAGGGGAGAGGATCCATGAGCAGTGAATTGCCGCGGCGCGATGAATGGGTCCACTTGAGACTCGATGTCGATGGCATGATTCAGGAGGCGTTCGGCGATACCCACGCCCTGTTCGGGGTTTCACCTCCTGCGCTATTCCACCGCAATTGCGTGGAGCTGGTCGCGCCGCGAAGCCGGCTGGCGTTGCGCAATCTGCTGAACATGGCACTGGATCAACCGCGGATCGGCCGCTTCAGACTGATCAGTCCCAACGGCGATCTGTGCAGCGCCTTGTGGACACTGGCGCCCGCCGGGGAAGGCCGGATCTGGTGCGTGGTCAGTGCGCCGCCACCGGAGCACTCCCCCTATGACTTGCCGCCGGCTCTGGCCGAAGTGCTGGACCGAGCCAATCACGTGGTCTTCTTCTGCGATCCGCTGGGTCATTTCATCAACCTCAACCCCTCTCTCACTCGGATCACCGGCTATAGCCGCTGTGAACTCGAATCGCTGAATTTTTCCGAACTGGTTCATCCCGACGACCGCCTCCTGGCACGATCGATCTTCCTCGGCGCCTTGGGAGGCAGTGGCCAGCAAGCAGAGATTCGCATTTTCACCAAAGACCACCGGCAACAACACATTCACTTCACCAATGCGCCCCTATGGGACAAAGAACAGATCGTTGGCGTGGTGGGCATTGGCAGCGACGTGACGGCCGAACGCATGTGGTCGACCGCCTTGAGTGACGCCCAAAAGCGCCTCGAACAGGCGCAGCGCATCGCGGGACTGGGTCGATGGACCTTTGACTTCAAGAGCCGTAAAGCGCACTGGTCGCCCGAATTGTTTGCCCTGCTGGAAATGAATCCACGAGATTTCTCCAATGACTATGCGGGTTTCAGGCGCCTCATCCATCCCGATGATGTGGAGCGGGTGACCCAGCATCATCGTAACGTGGTGCGGGATCGACGCGCTTTGGATCTGGAATGCCGAATCCTGCGCCCCAATGGCTCGGCACGCTGGATTCACGAGCGGGGCGAAATCATTCGCGACAGCCGCGGACGACTATTGCGCATCGAAGGCACCCTGCAGGACATCACAGAATGCAAGCGGGCTGAGGAAGAACTCCATCTGGCCCGGGACGCCCTGGCACGAATGGGCGAGAGTCTGTTCATCCTGGATGCGAAACGTCAGGTGCTTTCCGCCAATGCCGCATTTTGCCGCTTGGTCGGGTGCGCTCGCAGCGCCATCCAGGATCAGGCGCCGGATTTCCTGCTCGCACCAGGCCAGGATATCGCTGCGCTCGACAGCCTATGGCAACACCTGAAGACCATTGGCACCTGGCAGGGTCTTCTGCCGGGGCGCCGCATGGATGGCAGTCCGTTGACACTTCATCTGAGCCTGAGCCTTGCACGCGATGCCCGAGGACGCATCACCCATTACATCGGTTTGTGCCGAGCGTCGCCCGCAGTCCCCATGCTGGCCGCCGAGAGCACTCAGCATCCCCAGGATCGCGACGCCGTCACGGCCCTGCTCACCCGCACAAGCCTCATGCGACAACTGACCCTGTCTGTCCCCGTCGCCGCGCGACAGGACGATCATCTGGCCCTGTTGTGGCTGGATCTGGACCATTTCCGCTCCATCAATGAATCGCTGGATCCAGCGGTCGGCGATGAAATCCTTCAAGAGGTGGCGCAACGTTTCCAGGGCCTGTTAGGGGAGCAATCGACGCTATTTCACATGGGGGGAGACGTGTTTGCCGTCCTGCTGGAAGGATCGGCGGCGACGGCCCGCGCCACCGCGCTTGCGGAATCTCTGCTGGAGGGACTCAATCGACCCTTGCCGGTGGCCGGCATGCTGTTGGGGCTCTCCGCCAGCATTGGGATTGCTTCGCTCGCCAGCGGCGAGCAAGCCGATGCTGCCGACTTGGTGCGCCAGGCCGAAACAGCCATGTATCAGGCCAAACGCCACCGGCACTGTTACCGACTCGCCACACGCTCCCGGCAGCTCACCCAACCCGCCCCCATGGGCGCCCATGAACTGCGTCAAGCGCTTCAGAACGACGAGCTGTTTCTGGTCTATCAGCCCATCTATGACAGCTTTGGGGGCAATCGGGACCAAATTTCCGGAGTCGAGGCATTGGTCCGCTGGGCTCATCCCATCCGTGGCACCCTGGCGCCCGACAGTTTTCTCCCTCTGGCAGAACGCATTGGATTATTGCCAACCCTCGGACAACGCGTGTTGGATCTGGCGCTGCGCCAGCTTGCCTTGTGGCGCCGAAGCGATGCCGTGCAACTGCGCATGGCCGTCAATCTGGCCCCGGCCCAGCTCGTCAATCCGCAATTGCCCGCTCAAATCATTGCCGCACTCCGGAACAACGCCGTTCCTGCCGACGCGCTCACGCTGGAGATCACCGAGAATGCCTTGATGGCTCATCCGGAGCGCGCGCTGGAATCCTTGCGCGCTTTGCGGAAGATCGGCGTTCAGGTGGCGATTGACGATTTCGGCATGGGGTATTCCTCGTTCAACTACCTCAAGCAGTACCCATTCGATGTCCTCAAGATCGATCGATCCTTCACCATGGCGCTGCCCGCCTCAACCCAGGATGCCGCCATTGTGGAGGCCATCCTGAGCATGAGTCAGCGTCTGAACCTAAACGTCATTGCAGAAGGCGTGGAAACCGAAGATCAATGGACCTTCCTGACGGAGCGTGGCTGCCAGGAATTACAGGGTTTCTGGCTGAGTCGTCCCTTGTCGGGGGAAGCGCTGGGCCAGTTGTTGCGAAACTCTCCCAACCATTGATCCTTTTGACTGCGGCAGGGTCGAAGGAAGGATTTCCTTTGAAGGACGCCTCATCATGGCCCGTCTGCATCTGCCTTTGATTCGCTCTGGAGAGATCACCCCGGAACCGATTTACCTCAACCGCCGTCGTTTCATGCAGATGGGGACGGCCGCCGTGCTCGCACCCCTGCTCCCCTCGGCACAGGCTGCTGATCCCCTGGCTGGCCTCGTGCCGCTGTCTTCACGTCCCGGTCCCTTTGGCACCGACGAGCCGCTGACCGACATTGCGGCCGTCACGGGCTACAACAATTTCTATGAGCTTGGCACCCGCAAGACCGATCCTGCGGAAAATGCCCACACGCTACGGCCTCATCCCTGGTCGGTCACCGTGACAGGGGCCTGCGCCAAACCAGCAAACTACACCCTGGAAGACCTGCTCAAGGGACAAGCGCTTGAAGAACGGGTGTATCGGCTGCGCTGTGTGGAAGGCTGGTCCATGGTCATCCCATGGGTTGGCTTTCCCTTGAGTTCGCTGTTGAACCGCTTCCAGCCAAGCGCTAACGCCAAATACGTCACCTTCACCACCCTTTACGATCCCCAGCAAATGCCGGGGCAGCGCCGCTCCGTCCTGCCCTGGCCCTATGTCGAAGGTCTGCGCATGGACGAGGCCATGCATCCGCTGACCATCATGGCGGTCGGTCTGTATGGCCAGGTGCTGCCCAACCAGAACGGCGCGCCGCTGCGTCTGGTGGTGCCTTGGAAATACGGATTCAAGAGCATCAAGTCCATCGTGCGCATCAGTTTTGACGAAACCGCACCGACCACTACCTGGAACCGCGCCGCGCCCAAGGAGTACGGCTTCTACGCCAATGTGAATCCGGCGGTGAATCATCCCCGCTGGAGTCAGAAGCGGGAGCGGCGCATCGGCGAGTTGTTCCGCCGCGATACGCTGCCCTTCAATGGCTACGCCGAATCGGTGGCCAGCCTGTACCAAGGGCTCGATCTGAAGCGGAATTTTTGAACATGCCGGCAAGCTTGTGGCGTATCGGCGTTTGGGGGTTGCTGGCCCTTCCGGCCCTGTGGACCCTCATCGGACTGCAACGCGGAAGCCTGGGGCCGGATCCGGTCGAGGACTTGATGATTGCCAGTGGCATCTGGGCCTTGCGCCTGCTGCTGCTGACACTCGCCATGACGCCACTGCAAGGCTTGAGTGGCTGGGTTTGGCCGCTGACGATCCGTCGCCAACTGGGTTTAGCGGCGTTCTTCTACGCCCTGGGTCATCTGTTGGTCTTCGCGGTGTTTGACCAGAATCTGGACCTTGCGGCAGCCTGTCGCGAAATCGTTGAGCACAAAGCAGTCTGGCTCGGGATGTTGGCCCTGGCCCTGCTGCTGCCCCTGGCGATCACATCCACCCGCGGCTGGATCCGCCGCCTGGGCCCGAACTGGAAACGTCTGCACCGGCTGATCTATCCCGCCGCGATCCTGGCGGCGATTCACTTCGGTTTCCAGGTCAAGGCCGATTTACGGGAACCGCTGATTTATGGCGCCATCCTGACGGTTTTGCTCGTTGCGCGCTTGCCCAGGGGATGGCAGCGGCCAGGTCACACCACAATTTCATAACACGGCGTGTACTGGCTGCCGGGAAGCTTCATGCGCTGCTCCCGCACGAAACTGTCCAGCAATTGATCCAGCGACCGCATCAAATCCGGCGCCCCCTTGATCTGGAATGGCCCATGCACTTCGATGGCCCGAATTCCCGTTTCCTTCACATTGCCAGCGACGATGCCGGAAAACGCGGCGCGCAGATTTGCTGCCAAGGCATGCAAGGGCTGCTCGCGATGCAATGACAGCCCCGCCATATTGGGATGGGAAGGGACAAAGGGCTGTTGCAGCTCGGGATCGATGCGCAGCACCCAGTTGAAATAGAATGCATCGCTGCGGGCAATACGGAAGCGGCGCACCTCTTCCATGCCCCGGCGCATGGCGCGCGCCACGGCCACCGGATCATCGAGAATCACCTGGTAACGCGCCGTGACCGACGGCCCCAGGGTGCTCACCAGAAAATCCTCCAGCCGCCGGAAATAATCCGCCGAGGCAGCCGGTCCCGTCAGGACCAGCGGAAAGGGAACCTCGGCATTTTCCGCGTGCAAGAGAATACTGAACAAGTACAGCAGCTCTTCCATGGTGCCCACCCCGCCGGGAAACACCACGAAACCATGCCCGATGCGCACGAAGGCTTCCAGGCGCTTTTCCATGTCGGGCATGATGACCAGATGATTCACAATCGGATTGGGGGGCTCGGCGGCGATGATGCCGGGCTCGGAAATGCCCACGTAGCGCCCGCCACTCCGATGCTGCTTGGCATGGCCCACGGCGGCGCCCTTCATGGGACCTTTCATGGCGCCGGGCCCACAGCCGGTGCAGATGTCCATGCCCCGTAAACCGAGTTCATAGCCGACGTGCTTGGCGTAGTCGTATTCCGGACGGCCGATGGAGTGGCCGCCCCAACACACCACCAGGTTGGGCGGCTGACCGGGGAACAGGGCACGGGCATTGCGCAGCGTGTGGAACACCGCGTCGGTCACCCCGCCGGGCGCCTCCAGATCAAAGCGCGGATGCAAGCGGATCTCGTTGTGGACATAGACGATGTCGCGCAGCACAGCGAACAAATGCTCCCGAATCCCGCGGATCATCTGCCCATCGACGAAGGCGTCCGCCGGCGCATTGCGCAGTTCCAGCTTGATGCCCCGTTCCTGTTGCACCACCTGGATGTCGAAGTCGCGATAGCGCGCCATCACCTGGCGGCTGTCGTCCTCCATATTGCCGCTGTTGAGCACTGCCAGGGCGCAGCGCCGCAGCAGTTCATGCAAGCCGCCCAGGCTGGTGTCGCGCAGGCGCGCCACTTCCATCTGGGAGAGGACTTCCAGGCTGCCTTCCGGGGTAATCAGGGCATCGATCCCTTCAGGTTTTCCGGACCGATGCGCGTCGCGGGTCAGATCCAAGGAGGACACGTCGAACTTTCCTGCTGATTTGGGACAAAAAGGGGGCCATCGTAACCGATCTCGTGTTCAAGCAAGCCGTGACCCTTGCATTTTTGGGCTAGAATGCAACCCATCGACCGGGTGTCTCGTCACCCATTGCCCATCCGCCCAACCAAGGACTGAGTTGTGGAACAAACCGCCGTCATCAAAACCTATGATCGCATGGCCGCCGCCTACGATCTGGTGTTCAGCCCGATCTTCCAGCCCGGTCGCCAGCGCATCATCGACAAGATGGATTGCCAGCCCGGTGATCGCATTCTCGAGGTGGGTGTCGGCACCGGCATGTCCTTGTCATGCTACCCCCGATCCACGCAGATCACCGGCATCGATGTTTCCCCCAAGATGCTGGAACGGGGTCACCGTCGGGTCAGGAAACAGCAGCTCAATCATGTGGACCTGCGCATCATGGACGCGCAGCAACTGGAATTCGCCGACAACAGCTTCGACAAGGTCACTGCCATGTATGTGGCCTCGGTGGTTCCCGATCCCCAGCGCATGGTGGCGGAAATGAAGCGCGTCTGCCGCCCCGGCGGGGATCTGTTCATCGTCAACCATTTCAGCCACCCCCATTCCATGGTGCGCTGGTTCGAACGCGGCATTGCAGTCGTCACGCCGCTGATCGGGTTTACCTCGGACTTTCCCCTGGATCGCTTCCTGGCCGACGCCCAGATCAAGCATTTCGACATCGAACCGGTCAATCTCTTCGGTTACTGGTCAATGATCCACGCTCGCAA
>JBATEM010000221.1:0-3353 GCA_049664005.1 Candidatus Macondimonas sp. | reverse complement strand
ACGGCCGCCTCCCTGCTGGCCACGATGGCGGTGGCCGGCGGGCTCCATCGTTTGTTGCGCCCGAACAATGGCCTCAGCCACCGGGCACCCGCCGATTCGCCTGCGTTACGCCAGTTGATCCGCGAGCTGCTGTTCGCCTCCCGGTATCCGATCGTGCTTGCGGTGCTGGTTGGGGGAACGCATCTGTCCCTGCGGCCCCTGGTGCGTTCCCTGGAGAGCCAGACCGGGATTGTGCTGTCGGATGCCCTGGAAAAAGGCGCGGACCTCCTGCTGTTTGCCTGGACCTTCTGGGTGCTGTATCGGATTGCGCGGCGGCTGGCGCGCTTTGCCGAGCAGTGGGCGCAAAAGCAGACCGGCGCGCTGGAGGCAGTACTCGTCCCCGTCCTGGCCAACGGCCTGCAACTGGCGCTGCCCCTGATCGCCCTGCTGCTGGCCCGGCCCCTGCTCCCTGCCTCGCCCCGATATACCCAAATCGTCAATCTCGTTGCGTCCATCCTGCTGATCGCCACGATCGCCTGGGTGCTGATCCGGGGATTGACGGTGCTGGAGCGCCTGGTGACGCTGCGTTATCGGATCGATGTCGAGGACAATCTCCAGGCGCGCGGCATCCTCACCCAATTTTCCTTTCTCAAGAAGCTGGGCATTTTTCTCATTGTGCTGGTGGCGGCCTCTTCGACCTTGATGCTGTTCGACGGCGCGCGCCAACTGGGCACCAGCCTGCTGACCTCGGCCGGCATCATTGGCCTGGTGGTTGGCTTCGCCGCGCAGAAGATCCTCGGTAATCTGCTGGCGGGGTTCCAGATCGCCCTGACCCAGCCCATCCGCATCGATGATGCGGTGATCGTGGAAAACGAATGGGGCTGGATCGAGGAACTGACGCTGACCTATGTGGTGGTGCGCCTGTGGGACTGGCGCCGCCTCGTGTTGCCGATCAACTATTTTCTGGAAAAGCCGTTCCAGAACTGGACCCGCAACTCAGCCGAATTGATTGGCAGCGTGTTTTTGTATACCGACTACGGGGTGCCGCTGGAGCCGCTCAGGGCGGAGCTGACCCGTTTGCTGCAGGCCAACCCGCTCTGGGATGGCCGGGTCAATGTCCTGCAGGTCACCGACAGTCGCGAGCGGGTGATCGAACTGCGCGCCCTGATGAGCGCGCGCAATGCGCCCCAGGCCTGGGATTTGCGCTGCGCCATTCGTGAAGGCCTGATCGTCTATCTGCAGCAGCAGCATCCCGAGGCGCTGCCGCGGGTGCGCGCTGAAATTGACTGGCCCCCTTCCTCCCGACCCAAGGAGGGCGGTGCG
The DNA here is from genome assembly GCA_049664005.1 of Candidatus Macondimonas sp. Lineage (GTDB taxonomy): Bacteria > Pseudomonadota > Gammaproteobacteria > UBA5335 > UBA5335 > Macondimonas. The sequence continues at coordinate 2,051 of JBATEM010000221.1, read as the reverse complement.
CGGCACATGCCGGGTGAGGCTGGGAGCGAGAACAGGGCGTGATGGTCGATCGTGTGCGATCCCATGGCGCCGTAGGGGTTGCCGGCGCCATGGGACGTGTATCGCGGCTCACCAGCGCATGGTCAGGCCGGCATAGACGGCGCGGCCGTCGCCGGGGATGAACTGGACGGTATTGGGCCCGAAGGCGCCCACGGCCGGTTCGGTGATGAGGCCGGTGGTGGCCGCGTATTTCTCATCGGTGAGATTGCGGCCGTCCAGGAACAGGCTGAGCCGCGGATTCACGTCATAGCTGGCGGTCAGGCCCAGCAACGCATAGCGCTCGGTTTCCAGGGTGTTCCTGAAGTCGATGGGATAGCCCTGCGGTACCCATTCCACATGCGGCGCAATCGAGAAGCCGGCGGCATGGCGGTAGCGCAGTTCGGCGCGCAGGTAGTGCTCGGGAATCCCCGGAATCTGGTTGTCACCCCATTGCGGGTCGCTGTCGAAGTTGAAGTCGTTGTAGGTGTAGGCCAGCCGGCTGGAAAGCTCTTGGCCGCGGAACTGCGCCAACGAGGCGCCCAATCCCAGCTCGACGCCTTGGTGAATGGTCTGGTCGGTGTTGAGCACGGCGCTTTGGCCGCCATCGCCCAGGGCGATGAAGATCAGTTCATCGCGCACCCAGCTCCGATACAGGCTCGCGTCCCAGGAAAGCGCCGCCCATTGGCCGCGGCTGCCGATTTCGAGCGTGGTGGCGGTTTGTGGATCCAGGTTCGCCAGGCCACTCACGCCGGGAATGCTCTGGGTGAGTTCCGAGAAGGTGGGCGGTTCAAAGGCCCGGCTCAGGTTGGCAAAGAATTGCAGATTGTCCGCCGCGTCCCAGAGCAGGCCCAGCTTGGGACTGAAGCCCCGGTAGCTTTCCGTGCCGCTGCGGTCGCCATCGCTCAGGAAGCGGTCGTCATAATCCCGCTCGGCGTAGCTGGCCTGCGCACCCAGGATGCCGGTCCAGCCCGGCGCGAGTTCGGTGCGGTTCTCGGCGAACAGGGCGGCATTGCGCGACTGTTCGCGGGCCTTGCTGGTCAGGTCGCCGTAATCGCCGGCCAGGTTCACATAGCGGCGGCTGTCGGTGTCGCCCGTGCCCAGGCGCGTGCCCACGGTCAGGGTGTTGGGGTGTCCCGCCAGTTCCCCGTTCTGGCGCCAGGTGGCGAAGGCGCCGTAGTCGGCGCTGTCCTGATCGATGAGCTGGAAGATGGGGTGGTAGAGCTGCTTGCTGACGGCATAGACGCCCCCGCTGATTTCCTGGTTGTCGCCGCGCCAGGTGGTCTTGTTGGCGACACGCAGGACTTCCCAGTCGCGTTGATAGTTGTTGCGCACATTGCCGGGATTGGCCTGGGCAGGATCGTCTTCCAGTTGCGCCTTGGACAGGCTGCCGGGGATTTCCTGGTTGATGTCGCCATAAGTGAGGTAGAAGCGGGTCTCCAGGTCCTCGCTCAGGCGATAGCCGGCATTGCTGAACAGCCGGGTGTTGCCCTGCTCCATCTGGTCACGAAACCCATTCGAACGCAGGTGGCTGAGGGAGAGGTAGTAATCCCCGTCGCCCACCACACCGCCCGTTGCGATTTGCGCGCGCCCGGTGTCGAAGCTGCCGCCTTCCAGACGCAGCTTGAGGCGATCGGCATCGCGCCCGGTGGGGCTGACGAAGTTGATCGCGCCGCCCAGGGAGGCGGCGCCGTACTCCAGCGCGTTGGCGCCTTTGTAGACTTCGATGTACTGGAAGGCGAGGGGATCGATGTCCTGGAAGTCGCCGCCGCCGTCAGCCAGGTTGATGGGGATGCCGTCCTGCAGCAGGCTGATGCCGCGCAGATGGAAGGTGCGCGAGAGGCCCGATCCGCGGATCGACAGGCGCAGCTCCTCGGCATAACGGGGTTGGGCAAACACGCCGGGGACATAGTCCAGCATGTCCTTGATCGTCACCGCGCGGGTTTGTTCGTAGTCCTGGGCGTCCACCACCGCAGCGCCACCGGGGGTCTGTTCGATGCGCTCGCGGGCCTGCGTCGCACTGGGCACGGTCAGGC
>JBATEM010000220.1:0-2070 GCA_049664005.1 Candidatus Macondimonas sp. | reverse complement strand
CTGGCCCTGAAGGATCGCCTGGTGCTGCTGGACTTTGTCACCGACCAGACCGAGAACGTCTATCCCATGATTCCGGCCGGCGCCGGCCAGAACGAAATGATCCTGGTGTAAGCATGCGACACATCGTATCCATCCTGCTCGAAAACGAATCCGGGGCCTTGTCGCGTGTGGCGGGCCTGTTTTCCGCCCGGGCGTACAACATTCACTCCCTCACCGTGGCGCCGACAGAGGATGCCTCGCTGTCGCGCATGACCATCGTGACCTCGGGCAGCGACGAGGTGATCGAGCAGATCCTCAAGCAGCTCAACAAGCTGGTTGACGTGGTCAAGGTTGTGTTGCTCACCGATGGTGACCACATCGAGCGCGAGTTGATGCTGGTCAAGACGGCCGCCCGGGGCGCGCTGCGCGAGGAAGTCACTCGGCTGTGTGCGATCTTCCGCGGGCGCATCCTGGATGTCACCGAAAACATCTATACCGTCGAAGTGACGGGCAGCGGCAGCAAGCTCGATGCCTTCCTGCGCACACTGGGGGCGGACAATATCCTCGAAGTCGTGCGCACCGGCGTTTCCGGCGTGGCCCGCGGGGATACCGCGCTGCGTCCCTGAAGCGCCCCTGCGGACACCTGGCCATTTCATCTTTTCGTATCCTCAACAATCCAAGACAGGTTTACCCATGATCAACGTGTATTACGACAAAGACGCCGATCTGTCCCTGATCAAGGCCCGCAAGGTCGCCATTCTGGGCTATGGCTCGCAGGGCCACGCCCACGCCAACAACCTCAAGGATTCGGGCGTCAATGTCGTTGTGGGCTTGCGACCCGGATCGGCCTCCGAGGCCAAGGCGCGCCAGGCTGGTCTGGCGGTGGCAGACCTGGGAGACGCCGTGGCGCAGGCGGACGTGGTCATGGTGCTGGCGCCGGATGAACACCAGGCGGCGCTGTACCGCGACGTGATTGCCCCCAACATCCGGCAAGGCGCGGCCCTGGCCTTCGCCCATGGCTTCAACATCCACTTCCAGCAGATCCTGCCACGCGCGGATCTCGATGTGATCATGATCGCCCCGAAAGGGCCCGGCCATCTGGTGCGCTCCACCTACACCCAGGGCGGCGGCGTGCCCAGCCTGATTGCGGTCCACCAGGATTCCAGCGGTCAGGCCAAGCAGATCGCCCTGGCCTATGCCAGTGCCAATGGCGGCGGCCGGGCCGGCATCATCGAAACCAATTTCCGCGAGGAAACCGAAACGGATCTGTTCGGCGAGCAGGCGGTGTTGTGCGGCGGTGCCACGGCGCTGGTGGAAGCCGGTTTCGAGACGCTGGTGGAAGCCGGTTACGCACCGGAGATGGCCTACTTCGAGTGTCTGCACGAGCTCAAGCTGATCGTCGACCTGATGTACGAGGGCGGCATTGCCAACATGCGCTATTCCATCTCCAACACCGCCGAGTATGGCGACATCACCCGCGGTCCGCGCGTGATCAATGAGGAGTCGCGCCAGGCCATGCGCGAAATCCTGGCCGAGATCCAGCGCGGCGAATTCGCCCGCGAGTTCATCCTGGAAAATCAGGCCGGTTCGGCGGTCCTCAAGGCCTCGCGACGCCTGGCCGAGGAGCATCCCATCGAACAGGTGGGCGCGCGCCTGCGCGGCATGATGCCTTGGATTGCCAAAAACAAGCTGGTCGACAAGAGCCGGAACTGATCGGCGCCGGCTGATCCCGCAGGTCCCACCGGATTCTTGGTGGGGCCCGCGTGGGCCGGTCGGTCCTGGCCTTGCGTCCGTCAGCTTGCCCCAAGGCCGGCATATCCCGAGAAATCGGACCAGGATCGTGATTTTGGCGAGCGCGCTGAAATCAACATCTCAAACATTCCAAAACAGGAGTCACGCCCATGGATCCCGATTTGGATGAGTCCACCCTGCCTTCGCCGCCCCAGCGTCCGCGCCGCCGTGGTGTCTATCTGCTGCCCAACCTGCTCACGACCGGCACCCTGTTTGGCGGGTTCTACGGCATCGTTGCCGCCATCGACGGCTTGTTTCTGCAAGCTGCCGTGGGTGTTTTCCTGGCGGGTCTGCTGGACG
>JBATEM010000219.1:0-7867 GCA_049664005.1 Candidatus Macondimonas sp. | reverse complement strand
CCAAGTCCGACGATGACCAGATTGTCGCTCTGATCCATGCCCTGGACCAGGGCCGCATTGACGCCATCGTCTTCACCAGCCAACCCCAGTACCGGCGGCTGCGGGACGTGGCCCAGCGTCATGGCCTATCCGACGCGCTGCTTCGAGGCATGGCGCGCACCCGGGTAGCGGCCATTGGTCCCGTGGCGGCAGATGATCTCGCCCGTCAAGGAATCCGGGTGGACGTGATGCCCACCGATAGTTTCTTCATGAAGCCCTTGGTGACCGAACTGGTTCGGGCCTTCTCCGGTTCTTCCGCTGGAGAAGTCACCTGATCGAACAATATTAAACCCATGGCGTTGTGGTACGGCCTCCCGGCCCTGTTCGCGACCCTGCTGACGGTGACGCTGACCTGCCATGTGGCCCTGGTCAAACGCGATCCGCGCGCCGCGACCCTGTGGATCGTGGTGCTGTGGTTCATGCCCGTCTTGGGTGCCTTGTTGTACCTGCTCTTTGGTGTCAACCGCATCCGGCGCCGGGCCAACAGCCTGAATCGACCGATCTGGCCGCCGCGTGGGCAAGCCATGCCAGGCATCCACTCCACAGCGCTGCGCTTGGCAGTGGGACCGGGCAATGCGCATCTGACCGAGCTGGCCGAACTGGTAACACGGGTCACCCATTTGCCGCTGCTCGCCGGGAACAATATTCAGGCGTTGGTGGATGGAGACGAGGCTTTTCCAGCAATGTTGGCCGCGATCGAGGAAGCGCGGTTCAGCGTGACCCTGTCGACCTATATTTTTGGCAACGACCGCATCGGTCGCGCTTTCTGTGACGCGCTCGCGCGGGCGCGCGTCCGGGGGGTGCAGGTGCGGGTGCTGGTGGACGCCGCCGGGGAACGCTATTCCTGGCCACCCATGGTGCCTGTGCTGCAAGGCATGGGCATTACGGTCGCCCGTTTTTTCCCAGGGCGGCGCGCCAGTTGGTTGGTGGGCTTGAATCTGCGCAATCACCGCAAGCTGCTGGTGTGTGATGGGCGGCTGGGTTTTATCGGTGGCATGAATCTCCGCGTTCATCATTGCCAGAACAGTGGTCGACGATTTACCCAGGACCTGCATTTTCGCGTGGAAGGCCCAGTGGTGCGGCAGCTTCAGGAGATGTTTGCCCAGGACTGGGCTTTCGCCGCTGGCGAAAACCTTGACGGCGAATCCTGGTTCCCGCCAATCCTGCATCCCGCCGGCGCGGTGTTTTGTCGCGCGGTTCCGGATGGACCGGATGAGAATCTGGACAAGCTGTCTTGGGTTTTGCTCGGCGCGCTGAGCGTGGCCAAGCGCCGGATTCGCATCATGACCCCCTATTTCCTGCCCGATCGCAGTCTGATCAATGCCTTGAATCTGGCGGCGCTGCGCGGCGTCGAAGTTGATATTCTCCTGCCCGCCCACAATAACCTGCCTTTTGTGCACTGGGCCATGATGGGGCAGCTCTGGCAGGTGCTGGGACATGGCTGTCGGGTGTGGTTCAGCACCGGGGCTTTCGATCACAGCAAGCTGATGGTGGTCGATGAAACCTGGGTCTTCCTGGGCTCGGCCAATTGGGATCCACGCAGTCTGCGTCTGAATTTCGAGGGCAACCTCGAATGCTATGATTCAAGACTCGCCGTGGCACTGGATGAACGGGTCGCGGCGCGGATACGGATGGCGCGGCCTTGCAGCCTGGCTGAGGTGGATGCGCGATCCCTGCCGGTCAAATTGCGTGACGGGATCGCCCGTCTGTTCACGCCTTTTCTTTGAAAAAACAAACGGCTCAACGGGTCGGCGTTGCAGGCTGGACAGGGTTGCGGTAGCGGAGGGAGCTAATTCATGACGCATGTGGTGCAACTGGAAAAATTTGGGCTGGATGGCCTGAGCCCGGCGCAGCGGTCACTGGCGGATCCCGGCCCGGGCCAGGTTCGGGTGCGAGTCGGCGCGGTATCCCTGAATTATCGCGACCTCATGATGGTTCTGGGCCTCTACAATCCCCGCCAGGCCTTGCCGCTGATCCCGTGCTCGGATGGCGCGGGGACGGTGGTGGCCGTGGGGGCGGGGGTGACCGCGTGGCGTCCCGGCGACCGGGTCATGAGCGTGTTTGCCCAGGATTGGCTGGACGGGGAAGTGGACAGCCGTTGCGGGCGGCGCACCCTGGGCGGTCCCCTCGACGGCATGCTGGCCGAGGAAGTGATCCTGCCCGATACCGGACTGGTGCGCAGCCCGGATTCCCTCACCGATGCCCAGGCCGCCTGCCTGCCCTGCGCCGGGGTCACCGCCTGGCATGCCTTGGTGGCGCAGGGCGGGATCCAGTCCGGCGATACCGTGCTGGTCATCGGCACCGGTGGCGTGTCCCTGTTTGCCTTGCTGATCGCCCGTGCCCATGGCGCGCAGGTCATCGTGGTATCCCGCAGTGAGGAAAAATTGGCCCGGGCCGAGGCATTGGGCGCCTTTGCCGGCATCCATAGCGGAACCACCCCGGCCTGGGGCAAGGCGGTGCAGGCGCTGACCGGTGGGCGGGGCGTGGACCAGGTCGTGGAGGTGGGCGGTGCGGGCACTCTGGCCCAGTCCATCGAGGCGGTGCGGCCTGGCGGCCGGATCGCCATCATCGGGGTCTTGTCCGGTGTTTCCAGCCAGATCGATTTGCGCCGGGTGTTGATGCGCAGCGTGCGCTTGCAGGGCCTGTTCGTGGGCAACCGCCGCATGCTGGAGGATCTGGGCCGGGCCGTCGATGCCACGGCGCTGGTGCCGGTAATCGACCAGATGCTGCCTTGGGATGCCGTGCGGCCGGCATTCGAGCACCTGGCCAGTGGAAATCAGTTCGGCAAAGTGGTGCTGGCCCGGTGAATTCCGAGCAAGCCGCTGCCCACCTGGCATTTTTCCGAACCGTCTGCGGCGCGCGAGGCGTGCGATCCACACCACAGGACCAGGCCTCCTATCTGGAAGAGCCACGCGGAAGATTCACCGGCGCAGCACTGGCCGTGGTGCTTCCGGGCAGCACCGCCGAGGTGGCCGCCGTGGTTCAGTACGCCCAGACCCACGGTATCGCCATCGTGCCTCAGGGCGGGCAGACGGGGCTGTGCGGGGGCGCGCTGCCTGATGGCAGCGGCCGCCAGATCGTGCTCAACCTGAAACGCATGCGGCGCGTGCTGGCGCTGGATCCGGTCGAGGCCACCGTGACGGTGGAAGCCGGCTGCCGCCTTGCCGAGGTGCAGGCGGCTGCTGATGCGGCTGGCCTGTGGTTTCCCTTGAGCCTGGCCTCGGCGGGGGAGTGCCAGATCGGCGGCAACCTGGCCACCAATGCCGGGGGGCACAATGTGTTGCGCTACGGCAATGTGCGCGAGCTGTGCCTGGGTCTGGAAGTGGTCCTTGCCGACGGACGGATCTGGTCAGACCTCAAGGGCCTGCGCAAGGACAACAGCGGTTATGACCTCAAGCAGCTGTTCATCGGCGCGGAGGGCACCCTGGGAGTCATCACGGCGGCCGTTTTGCGCCTGGTGCCCCATCGGGCGCAGCAGGTGACGGCCCAGGTCGCGGTCTCCGATCCCGCCGCTGCCCTGCGGCTGCTGGGGCGGTTGAGCGGGGCGGTGGGGGAGGCCTTGACGGCCTTCGAACTCATGTCGGCGTTTTCTCTGGAACTGGTGGCCCGTCACTTCCCCGACCTGCCGGCACGGCAATTGGAAACCAGCCCCTGGAGCGTGCTGCTGGAACTCTCGGGAGCGAGCAGCGATGCGGGCTTGTCGGATCGCTTGAGCCAAATTCTGGGCGCGGCCCTGCGTGCGGGCGAGATCCGCGATGCGGTCGTGGCCCGGAACATGTCCCAAGGCGCGCGTCTCTGGGCGGTGCGCAACGCCATCCCCGATGCGCAGCGGCGCGAAGGGCCCAGTATCAAGCACGATATTGCCCTGCCACGGGCCCGCATGGCGGCCTTCATCGGCGAGATGCTGCCGTTGCTGGAAAGCCGCTTTCCCGGTGTGCGGCCCTGCGTCTTCGGGCATCTTGGCGATGGCAATCTCCACTTCAACCTGTCCCTGCCGCAGGAGGGCGATGCCCAGGCTTTTCTGGACCAACGCGACGCATTGGAGCGGTTGGTGCACGATCGGGTGGTGGCCCTGGGCGGCAGCTTTTCCGCCGAACATGGCATCGGCCAGCTCAAGCGAGGCGAGATGGCGCGTTACAAGGATGCGGTCACCCTGGACCTCATGCGCACCCTCAAGCGCGCTCTTGACCCGCATGACGTGATGAATCCCGGGAAAGTGTTGCCTGATCTGTAAGCGTCCGGACGGCTTCGTGGGTATGCAGGAAGATGCGACCCGGCGCAAGTTGTCCGGGCAGGTCGACCCGCTGCAGGCGGTCCATGACCGGCCCCTTGACCTCGGCCAGATGCAAGGTGACGTCCAGTGAGCGCAGGGCATGAATCAAACCCAGCAACATGTCCAGCGCACTGGTGTCAATGGCATTGACCGCGCTGGCGATGAGTACGACGTGGCGGGTTTCGGGTTTTTCCCGAATGGCCTGCAGGATGAAATCCTCCACCGGCCCGGCATTGGCGAAACACAGGCTTTCATCGACGCGCACCAACAGGATTCCCGGCCAGGTCTCGACCGCATGGCGCTCAATGTTGCGGAAATGCTCGGTGCCCGGCACCTTCCCGACGTGGGCGATATGGGGATGTCCGGCGCGCCAGATGAACAGCAACAGGGACAGGGCGAGGCCCAACACCAATCCGCGTTCCACGCCAAGCGCCACCACCCCCGCCAGGGTGGCAAGCAGCGCGCCGGCATCGGTCCGGTCATAGCGCCACGCCTGGCGCAGGGCTGCCACATCCACCAGGTTCAGCACCGCCACCACGATGATGGCGGCAAGAATCGCCTGGGGCATGTAGCTGAACAGCGGCGTGAGATAGAGCGCCGCCAGCCCCACCAGGATCGCGGTGAAAACCCCGGCGAGTGGCGTGCGCGCCCCGGCCGTGTCGTTGACCACCGTGCGGCTGAATCCCCCAGCCACCGGCATGGCCCCGGTGAACGCCGCCCCCAGGTTGGCGATCCCCAAAGCGATCAGTTCCTGATCCGGATCGACCCGTTGGCGACGCCGGTTGGCCAGCACCTTGGCCACCGACACGCTCTCCACATAACCGATCAGCGCAATCAGCGCGGCGGCCGGTAACAAGTCCAGCCAAGGCCCTCCCGCGCCCAGAAAGGACAAATCGATGTGGGGCAGGCCGACGGACAGAGCGCCCACTACGGCCACGCCATGGTGGATATTCCATTCCCCCCAGGCCACCAAGGCCGTGCCGCTCAGCACCACCGCCAGGGGGGCTGATTTTCCCATCAACAAGGCCGCCCGCTCCGGCACTCGGAAGCGGCGTAGCAGTCGTCCCAGCGGCGCGCCGGAGAGCCACAGGAATCCCATGGCGCCAAGTCCCAGCATGAGGGTCATCGGCTTGGTCTGGCCGACGCCAGCCATCAACTGAGCCAGCAGGGCGGGCGCTTGCTGCCCGGTCGCCGGGATGCCGGTCAGGTGCTTGATCTGACTGATCACGATCACCAGCGCTGCGCCGGTGGTAAAGCCCGACAGGACGGGATGGCTGAGGAAATTCATCAGCTTGCCGGCACGCAACAGGCCCAGCACGAACAGCAGTGCGCCCACTTCAAAGGCCAGGATCACGCCATGGATCAGGGCTTGCTGCGGATCGGTGACTCCTCGGCCGCCCAGGGTGCTGGCCACCAACAGGGCCGCCACCGCCACCGGTCCCACCGCCAGCGTCCGACTGGTGCCCAATACGGCATAGAGCATGGGGGGGAGCATGCTGGCATAAAGCCCTGCCTGGGGCGGCAGGCCAGCGAGCATGGCATAGGCCAGGCTTTGAGGAACCAGCAGGATAGCGGTAATCATGCCCGCCACGAGGTCATCGGCAAGGTCGCGCCGCCCGTAATCGGCAAGCCAATGGCGCATCGCCAGGTCGGGCAGGCGCAGCCGCTTTCCCGACCCCGGCGTTGGGGCGGGCAGCGGCATCAGGCCGGTCGGCCGCAAGCCAGATTGGCGGGAACTGCCACATCCATGTATTTGGGGTTGGGCAGCTTGAGGTCGTTCATGATGTTGACGTACGCCTCCACTGAGCTCACCTGCAGTCGCGGGTTATAACGCTTTTCTTCGCCGATGGTGCTGACCGTCCAACCTTTATAGTCATGGCCGGGGTAGACCAGGGTGTCCTCCGGCAGCTTGAGCAGCTTGTTGAACAGGCTGTCGTATTGGGCGCGGGCATCGCCGTTCTGGAAATCCGTACGACCGGTGCCACGGATCAGCAAGGTGTCGCCGGTAAACACCCGGTCGTCCATCAGGAAGCTGTAGGACTCATTGGTATGTCCGGGGGTATACAGCGCCCGCAGCGTGAGGCCGTCCACCGCGATGATCTCGCCGTCCTGGACGCGCAGGGAAACGCATTCAGCCTTGGTTTGCTCGCCCATGATCGTCACGCAGCCGGTGGTGTCACGCAACTGACCCATGGCCGTGACGTGATCGGCGTGGGTGTGGGTGTCGATGGCCTTGACCAGGCGCACATCCAGTTCCCGCAGCAACTGCAGGTAGGCATTGATCTGCTCCAAGACCGGATCGATGATCACGGCTTCGCCGCCCGGGCGAGCAGCCAGCAGGTAGGTGTAGGTGCCTGTGTCGAGGTCATACAATTGTCTGAATAACATGGCCAATCTCCTTTCTCATCCACGAAGCGGCTTGCGGGATTAATTGTAACTAAATTGTATATGCATATAACATTTTTTCAATTCAATGCTCGATCGGACTGCTGAGTTGGATCAATTTTCCATCTGTCAGGGATCCAGCATGGCAACGACTTGTCTCTCGCGCCACCAGCCGCTAGCCTCGGGGCAGCAGGAGGGTGGTGCATGCAGTCTGAACGATGGTTCTTCTGGGGCGACTTGCTGGCAAATGGGGTGGTTGGTGTCGCGGCGGCTGCAGCGGGCTGCATGCTGGCGACGAGCGCACTTCCCGTCTGGCTGGCGCCGCCCCTGGCCCTTCTGGGCGGGGGGCTGGGAGCCATGATGATCAATATGCTCGTGTTCTCGCGTTGGCTCGGTGCCATGGAAACCATGTTGCCGACCCTGTTGAGCGGCATGCTGGCCGGGCTCATCGGGGCATTGACTGCCCCCCTCGGAATCCTGTGCGCCGGAACGGCTGGGGCAGGCGTGGGCTTGGCCGTTTTTGGGGTGTTGGCACTGTTGCAGGCTCGCATCGTCGCCCAGGCCCGACGGGGGATCTGGTCGTGATCGCGGATGGGCATACCCGGCGCAAATGGGACCGGGCGGCGGCCCGCTACGATTTCATGGTGGCCGGGGGGCAGGAAAGGCGCTGGACTCTGCCCAAGCGTGCCCTGTTCAGCACCATGGGGACCGGACCGATCCTGTTCGTGGCGCTGGGCACCGGGCTCGACATCCCCCACTTTCCACCGGATCGGGACATCACCGCCATCGATATCAGTCCGGCCATGCTGGAGCGGGCTGCGCCACGGGTGGCCGCCTACTCAGGGCGCTTGCGTACCGCGGTGATGGACGTGCGGGCGCTGGATTTTCCCGATGCGCATTTCGACCAGGCATTCACCGCCTGCACCTTCTGTTCGGTGCCCGACCCCGTGCGGGGGTTGCGTGAGCTGTTCCGGGTGTTGCGGCCGGGCGGGACTTTGGGCATGTTCGAGCATACCGGCAGCCGTTACTTTCCTTTCAAGTACCTGCTGGATGCCATGACGCCGCTCAGCCGCCTGGTGGGACCGGATCTGAACCGGGATACGGTGAGCAATGTGATGCGGGCCGGGTTCGATGTGTTCGAGGTGCGGCCGGTTTTCCTGGACATCGTCA
>JBATEM010000218.1:0-6034 GCA_049664005.1 Candidatus Macondimonas sp. | reverse complement strand
AGCCGCGCGTGAGGCGGCGATGCGTGCGGAGCTGGCGGCCGAGCAGGCGGCACGGGATGCGGCCGTGCGCGCCGATTTGCTGTCCCGCTATGTCGGTGCGGTATCGCAAGCGGTGAAGCGCAATTGGCTACGCCCGCCAGCGGCCGATAGCCTGGGCAGTTTCAAGTGCGAGTTGCGTGTCTCCCAGACGCCAACGGGCCAAGTGATGAGTGCACAAGTCGTCAAGAGTTGTGGCGATCCGATTCTGGATCGCTCAATCGAGCAGGCGGTTTTCCGAGCGTCACCGCTTCCCGCGCCACCTCCGGAATTGGTGGATCAGACGCGTGATTTGATTTTTCTCTTCAAACCATGAGAGGGGCATGATGCGTGTGTTGAAATGGTGGCAAGTGGGCCTGATGGCATTGCTGGCGGTGACAACTTCGGCTTTCGCTGAACCGCTGCGGATCGAAGTCACCGAAGGTGTGAGCACTGCCCTGCCGGTGGCCATCGTGCCCTTTGCCGGCGCCGAACAGGCGCCCGGCACGCCGGTGAGCGCCATCGTCAATGCCGACCTGGCGCGCAGTGGACGTTTCGACACCCTGGCGACGGCGGAAATGCCCCAGCAGCCCAGCAGCCTGGAGCAGATGAACATGCCCGCTTGGCGCACCACTGGGGTGAATTACGCCGCCATTGGCCAAGTGATTCCCCAAGGGGATGGCAGCTACATGATCCGCGTCGTGCTGGTGGATGTGCCGCGCGGCCAGCAGTTGGCGGCATTTCAGGTGCCGGCGACGGCGGACGACATGCGCAGCGCGGCCCACCGGGTCAGCGACCTGATCTACGAGCAATTGCTGGGCGAGCGCGGCGCCTTCAATACCCGCATCGCCTACGTCAGCGTGCCCAATCGTCCCCGCGTCGGCCAGCCTGCGGAATACCTGCTGATGGTGTCCGATGCGGATGGGGAGAACAGCCGCACCGTGCTCAAATCCAAGGAACCGCTGATGTCGCCGGTGTGGTCGCCGGATGGCCGGCAGCTGGCTTATGTGTCCTTCGAAAGTGGCCGCTCGCAGGTCTTTTCCCAAGACCTGGGGACGGGCAAGCGACGCCTGCTGTCGTCCAAGCCGGGCATCAACGGCGCGCCCAGCTGGTCTCCGGACGGGCGAAAGATGGCGCTGGCGCTGTCGGATGGTGCCAATACCCATATTCACCTGCTGGACCTGGAGAGTGGCGGCTTGCGCCAGCTCACCCAGGGGGCGGCCATCAACACCGAGCCGACCTGGTCGCCGGATGGCAGCAGGCTGGCGTTCACCTCCGACCGCGGTGGACGGCCGCAGCTCTATGAGCTGGACCTGGCCTCGGGTCAGGTTCGCCGGCTGACCTACCAGGGCAACTACAATGCCCGCGCCCGCTACAGTCCGGATGGCAAGTCGATTGTCTTCATCAACGGGGGGTCGACGTTCCGGATTGCCGTGCAGGATTTGCAGACGGGGGCATTCCGGGTGTTGAGTCAGGGACCGGAGGATGAATCGCCCAGCTTCGCGCCCAACGGGGCCATGATAATCTATGCCAGTCAATACGGAGACGCTGGCGTATTGTCCACCGTGTCCTTCGACGGCAAGGTGCGCCAGCGCGTGGCCGGCAGCGGGGATATCCGGGAAGCGGCCTGGTCGCCGTATCGGCCCCGTTAACGTCAGGCTGGGGTAAGGAATGTCAATGAAGATTTTCGGGAGTGAATCGACCATGGGCCAGTTTCCAAAATTCATGGTGGTGGGGGTGATGGTGCTGGCCCTGGCGGGATGCGCCGGCAGTTCCAAGAAGGCCACCAAGGGCGCTGCCGGCGGGGAATGGGCGGCGGGCGCGGGCGGCGCCGAAACCAGTCCCTTGGCCGAAGGCGGTGGCTTGAAAGGCGATGAATGGGGCGCGGTTCAAAGCGCGACGGCGGGCAACAGCGGCTATGGTTCCCCGACGGATCCACGCGCCGCCGCCCTGCAGTCCCAGGTGATCTATTTCGAATATGACAGCAGCGTGGTGGCCCCCCAGTACATGGAGGTCGTCCGTACTCACGGCGAATACCTGAAGAAAAACCCCAATGTCCGGGCCAACCTGGAGGGGCATACCGACGAGCGGGGGTCGCGCGAATACAACATCGCCCTGGGGCAGCGTCGCAGCGATGCCGTGATGAATCTGCTCATCGCCCAGGGCGTTTCGGCTTCGCAGCTGTCTTCTGTCAGTTTCGGCGAGGAAAAGCCGGCGGTCTATGGCAGTAGTGAGGACACTTGGTCGAAGAATCGCCGGGTCGAAGTGCGTTACGCGCCCTGAACGGGGTGGAGTCGACCCGGTTGTCGCTTGGGCACCGGGTCAGGATGGCAACACGACAGTCGTGAGGGGTTCCAGAATGGTGAAGGCAGGGGCGTGGGGAGCGGTGATCCTGACTGCGGGGGTGCTGGCGGGTTGCGCCCCCATGCCGCCACAGTCCCAGGATGATCCCATTGCATTCCGCATCAATCAGATCGAAAGTCGCATGGAGAAGCTGGAGCAGAGCCAGCAAGGCGGTCGCACGCTGGATGTCGTGTCGAGCCAGCAGCAGATCCAGGAGGATTTGCGCCAGCTCAAGGGCAGCCTGGAGCAGCAGGCTTTCCAGCTTCAGAACCAGGAGCAGCGCATCAATCAGATCATGACCGAGCTGCAGCAGCGGATTCCGGCTTTGGGTGGCGGAGCAGTGGCGCCGGCGGGCGAGCTGCCGACGCAGGATGTGCCCGCAACAACCGACGGCACCTCGCCGGCGGCGCCCCCGGCACCCGTGCCGGTGGCATCGCTGCCGCCGGTGGCCGGCGAGCAGGCCACCTATGATGTGGCGTTCAACCTGCTCAAGGAAGGCCGCTACCCTCAGGCTGCCGATGCCTTCGGTCGCTTCCTGCAGCAGTATCCGTCCAGCCGTCTGGCGCCCAACGCGCAATATTGGCTGGCCGAGTCCCAGTATGTGGCGCGTAATTACGACGTGTCCTTGGCGGAATTTCGCAAGGTGGTGGCGCAGTATCCCGGCAACCCCAAGGTGCCCGACGCCTTGCTGAAAATCGGTTACATCCATAGCGAAAAGCAGCAATGGACCGAGGCCAAAGCGGCTCTGGAGCGCGTGGTTCAGGAATATCCCGGGAGCGGATCGGCTGATTTGGCACGCCAGCGGCTCAACCGGCTGCAGCGCGAAGGCCACATTCCGGGGTGACCACGGCGGATGCACGGCTCGCGCTGCGGGCGCGGGTGACTGAGATTTTCCATTCCCTGCAGGGTGAAGCAGCCAGTGTCGGTTCCCCGACGGTGTTCATCCGCTTTACCGGCTGTCCCTTGCGCTGCAGTTATTGCGACACGGCCTACGCCTTCCACGGCGGGACGGTGCGAACGCTGGGGGAGATACTGGCCGAGGTGGCGCGTTATCCGGCGCGGCATGTCTGTGTCACCGGCGGTGAGCCGCTGGCTCAGGGCGAGGCGTGCCGGGCCTTGCTGGCCTTGTTGTGTGAGCGTGGTTATGCGGTGTCGCTGGAAACCGGCGGCGCCCTGTCCATCGACGGCATCGACGCGCGCGTCAGTCGCGTGCTGGATCTCAAGACGCCGGGTTCCGGTGAAGTGGAACGCAACGATTGGGGCAACCTGACGCTGTTGACGCCGCATGACCAGCTCAAGTGTGTCTTGAGCGACCGGTTGGACTACGAGTGGGCGGCCGAGCAGGTGCGTGCCCGCGATCTGGGCGCCCGCTGCACGGTCTGGTTCTCGCCGGTGCATCGGCGGCTCGACCCGCGGCGCCTGGCGGAGTGGATCCTGGAAGACGGTCTGCCCGTGCGGCTGCAACTTCAGCTTCATAAATTGCTCTGGGGCGAGGCCGCGGGCCACTGAGTCTTGGGAGGGAACATGGTGGAGCGCGCCATTGTGCTGTTGTCCGGCGGTCTTGATTCGGCCACCACCCTGGCCTTGGCGCGGGACCAGGGATATGAATGCTTTGCCCTGAGCTTTGCCTACGGCCAGCGCCATGATGCCGAATTGGCGGCGGCGGCGCGGGTGGCGGCGCATTTCGGGGTGCGGGAACATCGGACCGTTTCGCTTGATCTGGCCGCCTTTGGCGGCTCGGCATTGACGGACCCCGCCATTGCCGTGCCAACTGCGCCTTCCGCCGGCATCCCGGTCACCTATGTGCCGGCGCGCAACACCGTGTTTCTCGCCTATGCCCTGGCCTGGGCGGAGGTATTGCCGGCACGGGATCTGTTCATTGGGGTCAACGCCGTCGATTACTCGGGCTACCCGGATTGCCGGCCGGCGTTCATCGATGCCTTTGAGCGTCTCGCCAATTTGGGCACTCGGGCCGGCGTGGAAGGGGATGGCTTTTGCATCCATGCGCCCCTGATTCACTGGTCCAAGGCCGAGATCATCCGCTGCGGCGTGAGCTTGGGAGTGGACTACGCCCTGACGGTGTCCTGTTACCAGGCTGACGATACGGGCGCCGCCTGTGGTCGCTGTGATGCGTGTCGGCTGCGCGCGGCGGGATTCCTGGAGGCGGGCATGGTTGACCCGACCCGCTATGTCCCAGGGCCCTGAGGCTTGTCATTTGGCCCCGCTGGGGTATCATGGCGGCCCGTTTTCCCTGTCCCTGCGGGGCTGTTAGCTCAATCGGTAGAGCAGTGGCCTTTTAAGCCATTGGTTCCGGGTTCGAGTCCCGGGCAGCCCACCATTCTGCATTTTTTCGTTCATCTTGCCCGCCTGATTCCCACTGCCCCACCTGCCTGCGGCAATGTGTCGCATGGTGTTCCGTGCGCCCCCGGCCTATGCTTGAACCATGGGCAATTGCCTCGGTTTTCCAATTTCATTGGCATGAGGAGACAGGTCATGGCACAAATCATTCCGACGCGAGCGCTGGGCGCTGCAGTGGTGGTTTTTTCCGTGGGGCTGGGCGGATGGGCAATGAAAGAACTCGAGCATTATCTGTCCGTGACCTGCCTGGCGCGCGGGGAATGCTACGGGCGCATGGACTGGGTGTACTGGGTAACGCTGGTTCCGCCCTTGACTCTGGCAGGCGCGCTAGCCTCCCTGCTGGTCATCCTGTTTGCGCTGGCGGCGAGCAGCCGATTCAGTCTGCGCATGATGGGGCAGGGCGCCATGCCGGATGTGGAAACCACCCAGTCGGTGCGTCATCTCAGCCACAGCCTGGCGGGTGTGGGCGCGCTAGCCTTGATGCTGTTTGCCGGCGTGGCCGTCTGGTTCACCCAACTGTAAATGCGCCTGCGACCGCGCCGCGTGATTCGATCATTCCCGCGCCGCTGATCAGCGGCGCGGCCGGCGCCCAAGCGCTGCTGCGCCGCAGTAATCCCTGATCAGGGGATACACGCGGGTTCCGGATGGATCGGCGCGCCGCAAGCACATGATTCACCGGCACTTCCTGGCGATGAATCATGCGCTTTGTCGTGTCATCCCTTGGGCGCGGCGTTCACGGCGACCCCCATGCGGTTTAGCGTCTCACGCGCCTGTTGGCCGACCGGACTGTCCGACTGGGCGGCGATGCGCAGGTGTTCCACCGCCCGCTCACGATCGCCCCGGGCCAGCGCCAGTTCGCCCAAGGCATTGTGGGCGGTGGCGGTGGGCAGCAGGGTGACGCTCTTCTCCAGATATTGCGCCGCTTGATCGGGGCGATTCAGCGCCTTGGCGGCCAGCCCCGCACCGACGTAGTGCTGGTAGTAATCCCCATCCAGGGACAAGGCGCGCTGGTAGTCGCTCAGGGCCTCGGACGGGCGCGACTGCTGCAAGGCCAGAAAACCCTGCAAGCCATGGAACAGCGCCTCCTTGGGTTGGCGTTCGATGGCTTGCGCCACCAGACCTTGGGCTTTCTTGAAATCCTTCTCGCCCAGGGCCTTGACCGCCGCGTCATAGGAGGCATAAGCCGGCTTATCCCGCAGCAAGCTGGCCGTTCGCGCCTTGAAACGTTCGGCATCCAGTTCCCCGCGCACACCCAGTTGCTGCGCGCGCAGCCGGTTTTGCGCAACCCGCTCGGCGGAAGGCGGGTGGGAGGCGAACA
>JBATEM010000217.1:0-7410 GCA_049664005.1 Candidatus Macondimonas sp. | reverse complement strand
CCGCACGCTGTTGCTGACCTTCTTCTATCGCCAGACCTTCGCCCTGGTGGAGCGTGGACACGTCTATATTGCCCAGCCCCCGTTGTACAAGGTCAAACGCGCCAAGCAGGAGCAATATCTGAAGGACAACGCGGCACTGGACGTCTATCTGCTCAATCTGTCCGTGGACGGCGCTTCCGTATGGCCAGCGCCTGATGTCCCGGCGATCCATGGCGCGCCGCTGGCGCGTCTGGTCGCGACACATCAGGCGGCCGAGACGGCGGTTGACCGCCTGTCGCGTTCCTTTGACCCCCATCTGTTGATGGTGTTGTCGGAAGTGGCACCGGTGCTGCCGGTTTTGGCCGAGGACGACTCAGCCAGGAAAGCCTGGCTTGAGGTATTTGAAGCGAAACTGAATGCTTCCGCGCCGGGGGCCAATCTCTATACGGCAACGCGTTGTGATGCATCCGGCTTGGTGGTAAGCCGCAAGCGCCATGGTCTCGATCAGGCTTATCATCTGAGCCGGGAACAACTGGAAGGCTCGGAGTTTCGTCCATTGCACCAGATGGCGCAGACCCTGTGGGGCATGTGGACGGATCAGGCCCGCGTGGCGCGTGGCGAACGTGGCCAAGCGACGACGCGCTTCCGGGATGCGGTTCAGTGGCTGATGGAGGAGGCACGGCGTGGCCTGGCCATCCAGCGCTACAAGGGCCTTGGGGAAATGAATCCGGATCAGCTCTGGGAAACCACCATGGATCCTGAGACACGGCGCCTGTTGCGGGTCAATGTGGAGGACCTGGTGGCGGCGGATGACATCTTCACCACGCTGATGGGCGATCAGGTGGAACCGCGGCGAGAATTCATTGAACGCAATGCCCTTCTGGTCAGTAACCTGGACGTCTGACCTTTTCCCATCGTGGTGGCGCTGATTTCCGTGTCCAGCCTCGGACCCTTGGTGCTGTTCACGGATTTCGGTCTGGCAGGCCCCTATGTCGGCCAGATGAAGGCGGCCATCCACCGTGTGGCGCCCCACGCGGTGGTCTTGGACCTGTGCCACGATCTGGCGCCCTTTGCGCCCCGCCCTGCCGCTTACCTGTTGGCAGCCTTGCTCCCCTATCTCCCGGTCGGCGCTTGCGTGGTGGCGGTGGTCGATCCCGGCGTGGGTACCGCGCGGCGCGGCCTGGTGCTGGAGGGCAGCGGGATGCGTCTGATTGGGCCGGACAATGGCCTGCTCGCGGTCGCCGCCCAGCGGCTCGATCGGCCATGCTGGCATGCCCTGCCGCCACCGCAAGAGGCACTTTCGGCAACATTTCAGGGTCGTGACTGGTTCGCGCCCGCCGCTGCGCGATTGCAGACGGGCCAGGAGCTTGCCTTGCAAGCCTTGGGAGCGCATCCGCCGGAGGGATCCGACTGGCTGCCGGACTGGCCCTGCGTCATCTACATCGATCGCTATGGCAACGCCATGACCGGTCTGCGCGCCGAAACACTCGCTGTCAACAGTGAGTTGGAAGTGGCTGGCCGACGGCTTGTGGGTGGCCGAACATTCGCCGATGTCCCGGTGGGCGAGGCATTCTGGTATGCTAATTCCTGCGGTCTGGTGGAAATTGCCGTGAACCAGGGGCAAGCCGCCCGCATGCTGGACCTGGAGGTCGGTACACCGATTGTGGTCCGATCCTCCAGGCTCTGAGACCGACTATTTCAAGCGTTGCTTGACTGCATCTTCCAGAGTGGTCAGTCCGGCAGCCTTGCCGAACGCCAGCGCTTCGCTCGCGGATTTTCCTTGAATCAGATTCGCGCGCAGGGCGAGCAGGGCACCCACGCGGTTGCCGCTGGCGCAATGAATGATCACGGGCATGGATTCGGATGTGGCGATGGCCCGATCCAGACGGCGGGCGTTTTCTTCGGTCAGATCGGCCGCGCCACCAATGGGAATGCTGATGAAATGCATTCCCAGGGACTCGACTTGCCCCGACTCCTCGATTCCCGCCATTTCCGAACTCGGCCGCAGATTGATCACGGTCTTGTATCCCGCCGCGGCTGCGGCCCGCAGATCGGCTTCGGCGGGTTGACCGCCGGTCAACAGGCCGGGCGCGGGTTGTTTGGCATTGGGAAGATTGATCAGCATCGAAGGCTCGCTCACGGGGGTGACTCCCTGTTGTGGGTTGTTTTGGGCCATCAAGCTGCTGGGTTGAGCCAGGCAGGTCAAGATGGCGAATGTGGAAAGGATGAAACGGTTCATGGGCACGGCATGCTCCTTGATAGCAGGCGAGGGGCTGGTCTGAATCACCAGGGAAGCCGGCGCATGCC
The DNA here is from genome assembly GCA_049664005.1 of Candidatus Macondimonas sp. Lineage (GTDB taxonomy): Bacteria > Pseudomonadota > Gammaproteobacteria > UBA5335 > UBA5335 > Macondimonas. The sequence goes on along the minus strand of JBATEM010000217.1, from coordinate 5,124 downwards.
CTGAAGGGCGGGCTCCAGACCCAGAGTATCCAGTTCCCATTCCGACACTTCGTGGGTTTGGTACTGCCGGATCCAGTGCGCCATGAGGGCCATTTCTCGACCCATCCGCAACGCAATCAACGCCACCGACCGATTCCGGTGACGTACGGGGCGGCCTACCCGTTCACGACACAGGTCCAGTAGCACGGGCAGCGGAACCCATTCCCCCGCTAAGTGCATGGTGGCTTGCTGTGAGCTCAGTTTAGCTGTGCACAAGGCAACAATCACCTGAGCGATGCGATGGGCGGAGATCAGCGGCAGCGCGTTGTGGCGATGGCGAGGAAACGGCAGTTGACCGCGGCCAATGGCGCAGCGCATGGGGGCGTTGAGCCAGCGTTCCAGGACGAGGACGGTGGACAGATTCAGGATTTGCGTGGAGGGTTCGAGCACCTTGTGCAAGGCCAATCCCGCCGGAATGAGCTGGACGATTCGTCCCGGATCGCGCGGCCACAGCGCTTCGGGGATCAGTTCGGGTTTGGGTAATCCTCCCGCCAGCCTTGCGCCGGGAAAGATCAGTAGCCAGTCCAGCGGCCGTGCAAATGGAGCGGACATCTCGGGCGGCAGGTTTGGCGCCGGTAGCGTCTGGATGGAAACGCCGCGCCGCGCCAGCCGTTGCGCCCACGGGGTATCGACCCGGCGCGACCACGCAGTGATCGTTGCACCGTGTTCCAGCAAGGCCTGCAGGCTTGCCGTGGCTTCCGGACCGTGAATGCCCAGGATACCGACGTGGAGCGCACGCGCGGCTGGGTCATCCCTCCATGCTGTCGTTTTATCCTGGATCGTCATGTGCTCGCCGATGTTGAAGTTCAGCCATGATGCTCGCCACCCAGCAGGCGCTGTTCCGCGCGCTCGATCTGGGAGGCTGTTCCCAGCAGCACCAGAGTGTCGTTTGTTTTGAGGCGGACCTCGGCGCTGGGATCCTGGCCTGTCAGGGCGCCGCGCCGCAGCGCCTGGACGCGTACTCCGATCTGATCCAGTTGCAGATCACCTAGCCGCTTGTCGACCGCGTAGGCGGTTTCCGGCAAGGCCACGGGATGAACCACCTCCAGCGGCTTGCCCTTGGCATCGGTGAGACGCGAACGCTCGCCATGCAGATAACCATGCAGCAGCTTGTAGCGCTCACGCCGCGCGTCCTGGATGCGTTCCTGGATGCGTTCGGAGGGAACGCCCAGCAGTTCCAGCACATGGGAAACCAGCATCAGGCTGCCCTCCAGGGTTTCAGGGATGATTTCGGTGGCGCCCGCAGCCTGCAGGGCTTCCCAGTGCCGATCATCCGCCGTGCGTACCAAGACCGGCAGATCGGCGCGTACCTCGCGCACTACTTCCAGGATGCGCCGCGCATGGGGGAAGTTATCGAAGGCCACCACCAGCAACCGGGCCCGTTCCAGTCCCGCTTTCCGGAGCAGGGCGCGTTGGCGGGAATCCCCATACAGCACCGGTTCACCGGCCAGAAGTGCTTCTCGGATGCGCAGGGTATCGCCGTCAATGGCGACATACGGAATCTGTTCGCTTTGTAAAAAACGGGCGATGGCCTGACCCACCCGGCCAAAGCCGCAGAGAATGACATGGGGTTCTGATGAGTCTGGCAGCCAGGCATTGATGTCTGGTTGCGGCGGTGGGCGGGCAAATCTTCTGGTCCAGCGCGGATTCAGGCGCAGCAGCAGCGGCGCAAGCATCATGCTCAGCATGATGCTGGAGAACACCAGGGATTGTTGGGCGGGACTGATCAAGGCATGAGCGCCGCCCAGGGTCAGCAGAGCAAAGCCGAATTCGCCGCCCTGAGCCAAGGCAAAACCCGCGCTCAGGGCATTCTCCAGGGTTTCGCCCAGCAGGCGCGCCAGCACCACCACCACGATCCATTTCAGCACCATGAAGCTAATGGTGAGCAGGATGACCCAATGCAACTGGGCCGCCAGCGGCCCCAGATGGATCAACATTCCCACCGCCACGAAGAAAATGCCCAGCAGCACGTCGCGGAACGGACGAATTTCGGCCTCGATCTGATGACGAAAATGGCTTTCCCCCAGCAGCATCCCGGCGATGAAAGCCCCCAGCGCCATCGACAACCCCATCAGTTGCGTCAGGGCGGCCGCCGCCAGGATCACCACCAGCACCGCCAGCACGAACAGCTCTTCGGTGCGGGTGCGTGCCACCAGGGTAAACAGCCGGGGCAGCAGACGCGGGCCGAGGATCAACAGCCCGGCAAACAGCACAGTTGCCTTCCCCAAGGTCCACAGCAGGGAGGGCAGCAACTGGTCGGGCTGTCCACCCAGGGACGGCAGGATGGCGAGGAAGAACACCGATGCCATATCCTGAAACAAGAGAACGGCCACGGCGATCTGGCCGAAGCGCAGATGGAGCTGGTGGTTTTGCGTCAATTCCCGGGTGACCACTGCCGTCGAGGACAGGGCCAGCGCGCCGGCGAGAATCCAGCCCGTTGCCAGGGGCACACCCATGGCCCAGGCCACACCCCACAACGCCAACAGGGTGATCACCACCTGTCCGGCCCCGATGCCCAGCACCAGCCGTCGCATCGCCATCATCTTGGGCAGGGCGAATTCGAGCCCCAAGGAAAACAACAGAAACACCACGCCGAATTCGGCGATCTGGACCACCGATTCAGGTCGGGAAATCCATCCCAGTCCCCCCGGACCGATCAGCACGCCAGCCAGGATATAGCCGAGGATGGGGGGAATCCGCAGTGGATAGCACAGCGCCAGCACGGCCAGCGAGCTGGCCAGCAGGATCAGCAGTTCAAGGAAGAACCCATGGGGCATGGCGGCGAACCGACCGGAGGATCAGCGGAGTTTCCGCGACTATACCATCCGGCCGGTTTGCAGCCCGAGGGTCAGTGTGCGGCGCTTTTGTGTTCTTTGGCGACGAGGTAATCGATCACCTTCAGGGTTTCGGTCAACTTCGCGGTGCGGTCGGTGACCTGCTGCTGAAAACCCGGGGAAACGAGATATTTGCCGTTCACCACAAAGGCCGGTGTGCCCAGCAGGAGAATGCCGAATCGCTCCCATTGCGCCTGAGCCTGCTTGAGCTTGGTGCGTACGGCAAAGGAGTCGTAGGCTGCTGTGAAAGCCTTTTTATCGATGCCTTGGCGGGCAACGAAGTCGGCCATGCGTGACTCGCTGTCGAGCCGTTCCTTGTCCTGGTGAATTGCCTTGAACAGCGGCGCGTTTATTTTATCGGCGGCACCCAGCGTTTCGAGGGCGTAGTAAGCCTGTCCATAGGCTCCCCAGCTACGGCGGAAAAAATCCGGCCCATGGGTGACCCGCACGAAATCGACCTGGTCGGCGTTGGCCTTGATCCACGATTCAAGATGAGGCTCGATGTCATAGCAGACATGACAGCCATAGGAGAAGAATTCGGCCACCTCAACCTTGTCGCCGGGGGTGATGCGCTGGGGACTTTCCACCAATCGGTACTGCACACCTTCCTTGTAGGCGTCTGCCGCGGCGGCCAAGCCCATCCAGCCCCACAGGCAACAGATCAGCAAAGCCCGTGAAAATGATCGTATCCGATGTCCCATGATGAAAAATCCTCTGTGGATGCTTAGTGCAATCCATCAATATAGGAGGATACCGCGTCGATTTCCGGGTTGCTCATCCGCTTGGCGATACTCTGCATGATCTGACCGCTGGGCGTGTCCTTGCCCCGTTCCCCCTGGCGGTAGGCTTCCAGCTGCAGCTTGACGTATTCGGCATGCTGGCCCGATAGATGAGGGTAACCCGCCGGCCCGTTGCCCGCGCCACTTGGGCCATGGCAGGCCATGCAGGCGGAGACACCGGACACCTTGTTGCCGCCACGGTAGAGCTTGGCGCCCGTCTCGGCCAAGGCCGGGTTCGCGCCGCCGATCTGGGGCCGCTGCTTGCTGAAGTAGGCAGCGAGATCAGCCATGTCCTCGTCGCTCAGTCCCATCGCCATGGGAGCCATGAGTGGATTCTGGCGCTTGCCTTCCTTGAAGGCCTTGAGCTGGGAGACGATATATTCGGGATGCTGGCCGGCCAGTTTGGGCCACTGGCCGTTGGTGCTGTTGCCGTCGAGGCCATGGCACGCGGCACAGGGGGCCGCCTTTTGTTGTCCCGCCTCCGGATTCCCCGCCGCCAGGGCCGCGCCGCCCAGGCACAATCCGACGAGCGTCAAGCCCACGGCAAACAGTCTGTTCATAGGAAAGGTGCCTCCTGATCTGGCATGCTGGATGGCCGTGAGCCGGGAGCGCAGCGCCGGGAAAGGCGCCTGTTGGCCCCAGGCCCGCAAGCGCGCAATTCTACAACGTTGGGACCGAACAGGGTCAACCGAACCGATCAATAGGGAATCAAACAGGCATCATGCGGGACTACAGTGCAGCCGTTTTCATCAAGAGCGTCGCCCAGCTGATGCAGTTGCCCCTGGACGACGGCGCCGAGGTGGCATTCGCCGGGCGCTCCAATGCCGGCAAATCCAGCGCGCTCAATGCCATCACCGGGCGCCGGGCGCTGGCGCGCACCAGCCGCACGCCGGGGCGCACCCAGTTGCTCAATTTCTTTGGCCTGCCCTGCGGGTCGCGGCTGGTGGACCTGCCCGGCTACGGCTATGCCGAGGTGCCCCTGGCCGTGCGTCAGGAATGGGCCGCGCTGGTGGAGGGTTATCTGGGCGTGCGACGCAGTTTGAAGGGCTTGATGTTGGTGATGGACATCCGCCATCCGCTCACCCCGTTCGATCAACAGATGATGCGCTGGTGCGCCACGGCAGGCGTTGCCTGTCATGTGTTGCTGACCAAGGCCGACAAGCTCGGGCGCGGCGCGGCGGGCAATGCCTTGCTGATGGTGCGGCGCAGCTTGGAACGGGAGGGAACCGGGGCGACGGCGCAATTGTTCTCGGCAGTCGCGCGCCAAGGGGTTGATGAAGCGCGGGAGCGCCTGGAATGCTGGCTCGGCGATCGGAAAGTGGAATAAAAAAACCGCGACGGTCCATAAGGGGGGAGAACCGTCGCGGTCAGAACGGAACACCGTGGCCTTGGGGGAAACCGACGGGTCCGCTTACTCAGGGTAGGAAGAGTATCGTTGCGATACTCGAATACATAGACTATGGGGTATTGAA
>JBATEM010000216.1:0-1508 GCA_049664005.1 Candidatus Macondimonas sp. | reverse complement strand
GAGATGAGTCTGGTGGGGCCTCGCCCCGAGCGGCCCGAGTTCGTCGCCCGCCTGGCCGCGGGCATTCCTTTCTACGAGGTGCGCCACCGGCTCGCGCCGGGGCTGACTGGCTGGGCCCAGCTCAACTACCGCTACGGCGACACCGAGGCCGACGCCCGGGAGAAGCTGCAGTACGATCTGTATTACCTGAAGCACCAGAGCCTGTTGTTCGACCTGATGATCTGCCTGCTCACGGTCGAGGTGGTGTTGTTCGGCAAGGGCGCGCGGTGACGGACGGGGTCGATCGGATGCGTGAGCGTTTTCTTGTTTTCGGCGCGCCCTCGATCGGCGATGCGGAAATCGATGAGGTGGTGGACAGCCTGCGCAGTGGCTGGCTGGGCACCGGCCCCAAGGTGGCCCGCTTCGAGCGCGCATTTGCCGCCTACAAGGGGGTCGAGCAGGCAGTGGCAGTCAATTCCTGCACCGCCGCCCTGCATTTGAGCCTGCTGGCGGCTGATCTGGGGCCGGGGGATGAGGTCATCACCACGCCGCTGACCTTCTGCGCGACGGTGAACGCCATCCTCCATGCCGGTGCGACGCCGGTGTTGGCGGACGTGGATCCCATCAGCTTCAACATCGACCCCGCCGCGGTTGCTGCCCGCATCACCCCCCGCACGCGGGCGATTCTGCCGGTGCATTTTGCCGGACGGCCCTGCGCCATGGACCCGCTGATGGCCCTGGCGCAGCAGCATGATCTGCGGGTGATCGAGGATTGCGCCCACGCCATCGAGAGCAGCTATCACGGTCGGCCGACGGGGACCTTCGGGGATTTCGGCTGTTTCAGCTTCTATGTCACCAAGAACGTCGTCACGGGCGAGGGCGGCATGATCCTCGCCCGCCGGCCCGAGGATGCGGCGCGGCTCAAGACGCTGGCCCTGCACGGCATGAGCCACGATGCCTGGCGGCGCTTTTCCGACAGCGGCTATCGCCACTACCAGGTGGTGGAGTGCGGCTTCAAATACAACATGATGGATTTGCAGGCCGCCATCGGGCTGCATCAGTTGGCGCGGGTGGAGGCATCCTGGCTGCGGCGGCGTGCCATTTGGGACCGTTACCAGGCGGCCTTTGCCGATCTGCCGGTGACCCGGCCGGCGGATCCCGAGCCGGATACCCGCCATGCGCACCATCTCTATACGCTGCTGATCGATGCGGCGCGCTGCGGCTGCGCGCGCGACGCCTTTCTCGAACACATGACGGCGCAACGCATCGGCGTGGGCGTGCATTACCTCAGCCTGCCCGAGCACCCCTATTACCAACAGCGGCTGGGCTGGTGCCCGGAAGACATGCCCAGCGCCTGGCGCATCGGTCAGCAGACGGTGAGCCTGCCTTTGTCGCCGGCCTTGAGCGATGCGGATGTGGATGATGTCATCGCGGCCGTGCGGGCGGGACTCCCGCGATGAAAGCCTGGCTGTTGCGGCAATTGCCGCCGGCCTGGAAGCATGCGGCGCGCGCGCGGCTCAATGCCTGGC
>JBATEM010000215.1:0-3110 GCA_049664005.1 Candidatus Macondimonas sp. | reverse complement strand
CCAGGGAATTGCCCCAGTAGCCGACACCGGCCTCGACGGCGGCGAAGGCCAGGGTGAGCCCGGTTGCCCAGGTCAGGCGGTGGGAACCCGCATCGCCGTGCTCATGACCATCATGAGCGTGGAAGTGCGCCAAGCTCGTTTACTCCGCCGCGCGCCAGTCGCCGGACCGGCCGCCGCTTTTTTCCAGCAGCCGGATGCCCTCGATGACCATGCCCCGCTCCAGGCTCTTGCACATGTCGTAAACCGTCAGCAAGGCGACCTGCACCGCCATCAGCGCCTCCATCTCGACCCCGGTGGGCGCAGTGGTCTGGGTGACGGCCTCGCAGCGCACCCCGGCATCGTTCGATTCCAGGCGCACCGCCACATGGGTCAGCGGCAGCGGGTGACACAGCGGGATCAGGTCGGCCGTGCGCTTGGCGGCCATGATGCCGGCGAGCTGGGCGATGGCCAGCACGTCGCCCTTGGGGGTCGCGCCCTGGGCGAGGGCCGCGCGGGTTTCGGCATTCAGGCGGATATGGCCTTCGGCCACCGCACGCCGGACGGTGGTGGGCTTGTGGCCCACATCCACCATGCGGGCATTGCCCTGGGCATCGAAATGGCTGGAGCTGTTCATGGACGGCATCGTTTCCGCGGCAACATCGGGATTAACATAGCATGCTCGACAGGCAGGCGAGCGGCGCGGAGGCAGCAATGATTACAGTGCGGTTTTTCGCCAGTTTGCGCGAGCGGATGGGCCAGGAAATGCGGCTGTTGCCGGCCGGAGCGTGCACGGTGCGCGAGGTCTGGAACCTGGCCACCGACCAGGCTCAGCCGCCCACGCACCTGTTGGCGGCCGTCAATCTGGAATACGCCGATTTCGATGCGCCCGTCGCCGATGGCGACGAAGTGGCCTTTTTCCCGCCGGTGACCGGGGGCGCAGCGTGATCGTTGGATTGCGCGCAGCGCCCTTCGCGCCCTGGTCGCTGCTGGCCGAAGCCGAGCAGGCGCTGAGTCCGGCAGACCGGGATGGCTGCGGCGCGAGCAGCGTCTTCGTGGACACCATGCGCGCCGACAGCGGGCCGGCCCAGGTGCTGCGCATGCACCTGGAGCACTACCCGGGGATGACGGAACGCATGCTGGCGCGCATGGCCGATGCGGCGTGCAGCCGCTGGCCACTGCGCCAGGTGGTGCTGGTGCATCGGGTCGGCTGGGTTGCGCCGGGGGAAACGCTGGTGGTGGCTGCGGCCTGGTCTGCCCATCGCGCCGAGGCCTTTGCCGCCTGCCGCTATCTGGTTGAAACCGCCAAGCACCAAGCGCCATTCTGGAAGCGGGAATGCCGCGCCGATGGCACAACCTCCTGGGTGATGGCCAACACGCCCGCCCCAGCGGAATGAACCCCGCGCCCGATGGGCGCGGGGCGCCGCGTCAGGACTTGGCCTTGGCCCGTTCGATGCCCGCGAGGATTTCGGCTTCGGCGGCGTTCAGATCCTGCCAGCCTTCGACCTTCACCCATTTGCCTTTTTCCAGGTCCTTGTAGTGCTCGAAGAAATGGGTGATCTGGCGCAGGGTCAGCTCGGGCAGGTCGTCGGTACTCTGGATTTTGCTGTAGAGGCCGCCGGAGGTCTTGTCCACGGGCACCGCCAGCACCTTTTGATCCTGTCCGGCCTCATCGCTCATGCTCAGCACGCCGATGGGGCGGCATTTGATGACACAACCCGGCACCAGCGGAAACGGCGTGATCACCAGCACATCCACGGGATCGCCGTCATCGGCCAGGGTGTGGGGGATGTAGCCATAATTGCAGGGGTAATGCATGGCGGTGGACATGAGCCGGTCCACGAACAGGGCGCCGCTGTCCTTGTCCACTTCATACTTGACCGGATCGCCGCACATGGGGATTTCGATGAGGACGTTGACCGACTTGGGGACATCGTCGCCTGCGGAAATACGATCCAGATTCATGGTGTAAGGGCTCCATTGAGGGAATTCGGGAAATCCGGGCACGGCGCTCAAGGGCCCGGACCCGGGGCGGGCGCGCCATTATATACTGCCGGCCGCATCCCGATAGCCGCGTGAATTGACGCGACCCGCGCCCGGCAGGTACTTTATCGCTCTTTGGTTTTCTGGCAACAGGGACGCTGCCGCGCGGTGGCGCGACGAGAGGACATTCATGCGCATCGTGCTGTTGGGCGCCCCCGGATCGGGCAAAGGCACCCAGGCCAAGCTGTTGGTCGAACGTTTCAGTGTCCCGCAGATTTCCACCGGGGATCTGTTGCGGGCCGCAGTGACCGCCCAAAGTGCCTTGGGACTGAAGGCCAAGGCCGCGATGGACGCCGGCGAGCTGGTCAGTGATGACATCGTCCTGGGCATGATCCGCGAGCGGCTTGCCGAGCCCGACGCCAAAACCGGCTTCATCCTCGACGGATTCCCCCGCAATCGCGCGCAGGCCACGGCGCTGGATGCGCTGCTCAGCGAGCTGGGCCTGGGGATCGACCGCGCCATCCACATCCAGGTGCCATTCGACGAGCTGCTCAAGCGCCTGGCCGGCCGCCGCACCTGCACCCAGTGCGGCGCGCTCTACAATGTGTTCTTCTCGCCTCCCCGCCGCGCCGGCGTGTGCGACCGTTGCGGTGGCGCGCTGATGCAGCGCGATGATGACAACGAGCAGACCATCTCCCGCCGCCTGCGGGTGTATGAGGACCAGACCCAGCCGCTGATCGAGTACTACCAGGCGCAACACAAGCTGGCCACGGTTCCCGGTAGCGGTGAGGTGTCCGAGATCCTGCAGCGGGTCATCGACGCCCTGCCGGCCTGAAGTCGGTCAGTCGACCGGGAGCACGCCAACGGCTGGATCAACAAGACCCGTGTCCAGCTCGCTGAGCAGCTCCTCGCCGATCACGCTGCGGCGCCAGCCCCGCAGCACCGGCACCTCCCGCAGTCCCAGCACCAGCGCCTCCAGATCCCGCCGCGGCGCCAGCACCGGGCCCTCCACGCCCAGGGCCATCGCGCGTGCGCGCACCAGCTGTCCCAGGCGCTTGAGGCACCGTTCCTGTTCAGGCGTCAGGGGATAGGGGACCGGCAGCGCTTCCGGGGGCTGCGCCGCGCCCTCGCGGATGGCGCCCATCAAGGCG
>JBATEM010000214.1:0-4111 GCA_049664005.1 Candidatus Macondimonas sp. | reverse complement strand
GCTGAAGCCCGTATTGCCGCCGCCGTGGCCTGCGGGGACGGAGGCGCCGAAGCGGACGCCCATACCGCCTATGCGGATGCCGATGGCTACACCGCCGCCGCCCGCGCCGAAACCCTGCTGCTGGGTTTGGGGTTCACCATCGCGCAAACCCGCCACAGCGTTGCGGCGTTCTCCGGCGGCTGGCGCATGCGGCTGAATCTGGCCCAGGCCTTGATGTGCCCATCCGATCTGCTGCTGCTCGACGAGCCGACCAACCATCTTGATCTGGATGCCATCGTCTGGCTGGAGGACTGGCTGCGGCGCTATGCCGGCACCTTGATCGTGATTTCGCACGATCGCGAATTCCTGGATGCGATCTGCAACGTCATGCTGCACATCGATCAGATGAAGCTCACCCGCTACGGCGGCAATTACTCGACCTTTGAAATCCTGCGGGCGCAGCAGTTGGAACTGCAGCAGGCCGGGTTTGAGAAACAGCAACAGAAAATCGCGCACCTGCAAAGCTTCATCACCCGCTTCAAGGCCAAGGCCAGCAAGGCCAAGCAGGCCCAAAGCCGCGTCAAGGCGCTGGAAAAAATGGAAAAACTGGCGCCGGTGCAGCTCGCCTCCGGCTTCAGTTTCGTGTTTCGCGAACCGGACGCGGCGCCCAATCCGATGCTGGTGATGGAGGCCGTGGATTGCGGCTATCGGACGGCCGAAGGACCGCAGCCCATCGTGCGCGGGGTCACGCTGTCGATCAGCAACGGCCAGCGCATCGGCCTGCTCGGCGCCAATGGCCAGGGCAAATCCACCTTGATCAAGACGCTGGCCGGCACCCTCGAGCCACTGTCCGGCAGCGTGCAGGCCGGCAAGGGGCTGCAGATCGGCTACTTTGCCCAACATCAGCTCGAAACGCTGCGCCCTCAGGATTCGGCGCTGCAGCATCTGGCCCGCCAGGCGCCTGGCAGCCGCGAGCAGGAGCTGCGCAACTTCCTGGGCAGCTTCAACTTCCGCAGCGACATGGCCACCGCGCCGATCGCGCCGTTTTCCGGTGGCGAGAAAGCGCGGCTCGCCCTGGCGCTGATCGTCTGGCAGAAGCCCAACCTGCTGCTGCTCGACGAGCCGACCAATCACCTCGATCTCGAAACCCGCGAGGCCTTGACCCTGGCGCTCGCACAATTCGAGGGCACCCTGATCGTGGTCTCCCACGACCGCCATCTGCTGCGCGCAACCACCGACCAGTTTCTGTTAGTTGCCGGGGGCCAGTTGCAAGCCTTTGACGGCGATCTGGATGACTACCGCAACTGGCTCTTGAAACAGGCGGCGGAAAAGCGCGCCGCACCAACGGGCGCCGCGCCGCTTGACGACGATGCAGCCCCCACCGTCAATCGCAAGGAGCAGCGCAAGGCAGAAGCCGAGGAGCGTCAGCGCCGCGCGCAACAGCGCAAGCCACTCCAGAAGGAACTCGACAGGATCGAAACGCGCATGGCGCGGCTGTCGGCCGATAAGGTCCGGTTGGATGTGTTGCTCAGCGACGCGACGCTCTATGACGAGGCCAACAAGTCCCAGCTCACACAGGTGTTACGCGAACAGGCCGAGGTGCAGACCGAACAGGCGCGCCTGGAAGTGCGCTGGCTGGAACTCCAGAGCGCGATCGAGGCGCTGTAAGAATTCACGCCTGTTGCCCATCTCCCGGCCAAAGGCCCCTGATCACGCCCAGTCTGCCACCTTGAGCAAGGTCTCGGCAGCAACGGCCGAAGATCCACGGCTACCGCCAGCACCACCGGCGGATCTACATCGGAAAAGCACGCGACCAAACTCGGTTTCCAGCGTCAGCCGGAATAGGCGCCCACCACTTGAGCAGGGGTCAGCGCTCAGCGCCCTCATCGGCATCCCCAGCACGCCAACACGCAGAACCCGTCCCCCGCTCCAAACCCACCCACAACTTTTTTTCATCCCCCCCATTGGGTAAGATGCTTGATTTGACAAGGGCGAAAGCCCCCCAGCCCCGACGATTGAGGAGAGCAATGGTGGAACGCGAAGTAATGGAGTTCGATGTCGTCATCGTCGGCGCGGGCCCTGCGGGCTTGTCCTGCGCCTGCCGCATCCTCCAGATGGCCGAACAATCGGGCCAACAGATCGAGGTCTGCGTGGTGGAAAAAGGCTCGGAACTGGGCGCCCACAGCCTGTCCGGCGCCATTTTTGAGCCCACCGCGCTCAACGAGCTGTTCCCCGATTGGAAAGAGCGCGGCGCGCCCCTGAACGTCCCGGTCACGCACGATGAAGTCTATTTCCTCCTGAGCGAGCAGCGCTCGGTGCTGACCCCCAATGCCTTGCTGCCCAAGCCCATGCACAACGAGGGCAACTACATCATCAGCCTGGGCCAATTGGTGCGCTGGCTGGGCGAACAGGCCGAGGCCATGGGCGCCAACATCTTCGCTGGCTATGCCGCCGCCGAGATGCTCTATGACGACCAAGGGGCCGTGTGCGGCGTCATCACCGGCGACATGGGCGTTTCCAAGAAGGGCGAGCCCAAGTCGAGCTTTACGCCGGGCGTCGAACTGCGCGCCAAGTACACCGTCTTCGCCGAGGGCTGCCGCGGCCACCTGGGCAAGCAACTGATGCAGCAGTTCGACCTGCGCCGGGATTGCGATGCCCAGCATTACGGCATCGGCCTCAAGGAAATCTGGGAAATCGACCCGTCCAAGCACAAGCCCGGCCTGGTGGTCCATACCGCCGGCTGGCCCATGGACAACCGCACGGAAGGCGGCGGCTTCCTCTACCACTGGGAAGACAACAAGGTCCTGTGCGGCTACATCATCGCCCTGGACTACAAGAATCCCTACCTGTATCCGTTCAAGGAATTCCAGCGCTGGAAAACCCACCCCGCCATCCGCCAGACCCTGGAAGGCGGCAAACGCATCGCCTACGGCGCGCGCGCGGTGAACAAGGGTGGGCTCAACTCGCTGCCCAAACTGAGCTTCCCCGGCGGCATGTTGGTGGGTTGCGACGCGGGCTTCCTCAATCCCGCCAAGATCAAGGGCAATCACACCGCCATGAAGACCGGCATGCTGGCCGGTGAAGCCATCGTGGAGGCCCTGGCGGCCGGCGACACCGGTGGCAAGGATCTCACCGCCTACGGCGACAAGGTGAAGAACTCCTGGGTCTGGGAAGAACTGTACAAGTCACGCAACTGGACCCCTGCCCTGCACAAGTTCGGGACGCTGGTCGGCGCGCCGTTCCAGTTCATCGACCAGAACATCGCCGGCGGCAAGCTGCCCTTCACACTGCACGCCAACAGCCCGGACTACGCTGCCCTGAAAATGGCCAGTGAGTGCAAGCCCATCGACTACCCCAAACCCGATGGCGCGATCAGCTTCGACCTGCCTTCCTCGGTCTATCTGTCAGGCACCAACCACGAGGAAGACCAGCCGGTCCACCTGAAGCTGAAGGACCCGGAGATTCCCATCGCGCAGAACCTGCCGGTCTATGACGAGCCGGCGCAACGCTATTGCCCAGCCGGGGTGTATGAGGTGATCAAGGACGAGGCGGGAAATCCGCGCTTCCAGATCAATGCGCAGAACTGTGTCCACTGCAAGACCTGCGACATCAAGGATCCGGCCCAGAACATCAACTGGGTCACCCCGGAAGGTGGCGGCGGTCCCAACTACATGATCATGTAAGACGGGCAAACCGTCCGTTTACCGTGATCCATGGCCCCGGCCGGCTGCTCGGGGCCATTTTTGATCACCTCCGACGTCCCCCTGTTTCAGCCGCACGCAGCATTGCAGCCTAACGTGAATGTCGTAGCCGCCTTGGCGGCAGTTGCTTCGCATGAGCGGCGCGTGCCAGCCCACCCATCTTGCTGGCCTGTCTGGCGATTTCCGGGCCATTTGATGCTTGAGAGGATGGCGCCTGCCGGCCAGCGAGGGAGCCATGAAGAAGAGCCGATCTACCGAAGAACAGAGAGTTGCTTCTCCGCGGATTGGTGGACACCCCTGCGAGCGCTGAGGCGCTGGAGAGGCGTATCCGATGAGCGGTACGCGCCGGGTGTTTCCGGAGACGTTCAAGCGCGAGGCGGTTGATCGGGTGGCCACGGGCGGCCTGTCGGCGGCTGCGGCGGCGCGCCGAC
>JBATEM010000213.1:0-2939 GCA_049664005.1 Candidatus Macondimonas sp. | reverse complement strand
CCGGCTTCGATCCCGCGCTGCCCACCTTCGTCAACTGGATGGGGGTGACCTATTATCTGCCCCTGCCGGTGGTGGAAGGGGTGTTCCGGGAGTTGCGCGCCCTGTGTGCGGGCGGGGTTGCGGTGGCTTTTGATTACATGGATGCGCAGGTGCGTGAGCTGATCGCGCGTCAGCCAAAATCCTTTGCGATAAGTTTGCGTCGCCGCATCGGCTTGCGCATCTGGCGGCGCATCGGGGAACCGTTTCATACCCTGCTTGACGCGAGCCAGTTGCCCGAATGGTTGCGCACACTGGGTTATGAATTGCGAAAAAATCTGACCCGGGAAACCAAGCGCGATTATCTTCCACCCGAGGAAATGGGTAGCTATCTGCCGGGCGGATGGATGAATATCGCTCTGGCTCATAGCCTACCGCGTGAAGCGTGATCCTGATCAGGGCGGACCCTTGGCATTCCCGGGGCAGGTCGCTAAGATGAACCCATTGACCTTCCGACTGTTCAGGAAGAGGGCAAGGATGTTTCACACACAAATTGACGAGGGAGACACCATGCGTTGGACCAAGCCTGCTTTTGAAGATCTGCGGTTGGGTTTTGAAGTGACCATGTATATTTTCAACCGCTGATTTTGATCAAGTCTGTGACAGGGCCCGGCCGAACCGCCGGGCCTTGTCGTTTCCGAAGGGCGAGAAGGGCGGCAACGGAGAGCCTCATGCGGATTCATGTCTTGGGTGCGGGCGCCGGCGGGGGATTCCCGCAATGGAATTGCCATTGCCGCTATTGCGCAGGTCTGCGCGCCGGTGAGATCGCTGCGCGGCCGCGCACACAGTCCTCCATCACCGTCAGCGCCGATGGCGAGCGCTGGGTGCTGATCAACGCCTCCCCGGACATACGCGCCCAGATCGAAGCCTTCCCGCCCCTGCGGCCGGGCCGGGCGGTGCGCGATACCGGCATTGCGGCGGTGCTGCTGGTGGACAGCCAGATCGACCATGCCACCGGCCTGCTGACCTTGCGGGAAGGTCCGCGTCTTGCACTCTACACCACGGCGCCGGTGCAGCAGGATCTTTCCACCGGTTTTCCCGTGATCCCCATGTTGTCCCACTACTGCGGCGTGGATTGGCACCCCATCGTGGCGGATGGTTCGGTCTTTGGCGTGTCCGAGGCGCCGGGACTGAGCTTCCAGGCCTATGCCCTGTCCAGCAAGGCGCCGCCCTATTCGCCCCACCGCCACGATCCCCATCCCGGCGACAACATCGGCCTGCTCATCACCGACACGGCAACCGGCGGTCGCTTGTTCTACGCGCCGGGCCTGGGCGCATTCGAGCCGCATTTGCACGCGCCCATGGCGCAGGCCGACGTGCTGATGGTCGACGGCACCGCCTGGCGGGACGAGGATCTGATCGACCAGGGCGCCGGCAGCAAGCGGGCGCTGGAGATGGGCCATTTGCCCCAGAGTGGGCCGGGCGGCATGATCGAACGCCTCGCGGCCTTCCCGCGTGCGCGCAAGATTCTGATTCACATCAACAACACCAACCCGATTCTGGACGATCATTCCCGCGAGCGGGCAATACTCGATGCCGCAGGCATCACCGTCGCCGAGGATGGCCTGGACTTGGTGTTGTGAAGGAGCATGTGATGGCAACGATAGCGGATGCGCCCTGGTCACCCGAGGTATTCGAAGCGCGGCTGCGGGCCTTGGGCGCGCGCTACCACATCCACCACCCCTTCCATGTGCGCATGTATGGCGGCGCGCTGAACCCCGACCAGATCCGTGGCTGGGTCGCCAACCGCTATTACTACCAGATCAACATCCCGCTCAAGGACGCCGCCCTGATGGCCAAGTGTCCCGACCGGGACGTGCGCCGGCACTGGGTCCAGCGCATCATCGACCACGATGGCCGCGCGGGCGAGGAAGGCGGCATCGAGGCCTGGATCCGCCTGGGCGAGGCAGTCGGGCTGGACCGCGAGACCCTTGTGAGCCAGCGCATGGTGCTGCCGGGGGTGCGCTTCGCCGTGGATGCCTACGTCAACTTCGTGCGCCAGGCGCCGTGGGAGGAGGGGATCTGCTCCTCCCTCACCGAACTGTTCGCCCCCGAGATCCACCAGCAGCGCCTGCAAAGCTGGCCCGAGCGCTATCCCTGGATCGAAGCCGCGGGTCTGCAATATTTCCGCAACCGCCTGAGCGAGGCACGGCGCGACGTGGAACATGGGCTGGCCTTCACCCTGGCCCACTTCAACACCCGCCCGCTACAGCAGCGGGCGCTCGCCATCGTGCAGTTCAAGCTGGATGTGCTGTGGACCATGCTGGATGCCATGACGCTGGCCTATGAACAGGACATGCCGCCCTATTTCAACGTCGCGGCGCCGGCATGAACGCCCCGCCACGCGATGCCGCGCGCATTCCCGCCCTGCGGCCTGGCTACCGGCTGCAGTGGGAGCCCGCCCAGAACAGCCATGTGCTGCTCTATCCCGAAGGCATGATCCGCCTCAACCCCCCAGCGGCGGCCATTCTGAGTCGCTGCGATGGGCAGTTGTGCATTGGCGAACTCATTGCCGCCCTGACGGCCGAATATCCTGACGAAACCGGATTGGCCGAAGATGTCCATGAATTCCTCGACACCGCCTGCCAGCATGGCTGGATCGAACTGCGCTGAGCCGGGCGTGCTGCCGGCGCCGCCGCTGTGGCTGCTGGCGGAGCTGACCTATGCCTGTCCGCTGCAATGCCCCTATTGCAGCAATCCCCTCGATTACCCGCGCACCCGGAACGAACTCGACACGGCGGAATGGGTGGACGTGTTGCGCCAGGCGCGTGCCCTGGGTGCGGTCCAGTTGGGCCTGTCGGGCGGTGAGCCGGCCACCCGGCGCGACCTGGAAACCCTGGTGGCCGAGGCGCGGCGCCTGGGCTTCTACAGCAACCTCATCACCTCCGGCGTCGGCCTGGACG
>JBATEM010000212.1:0-2149 GCA_049664005.1 Candidatus Macondimonas sp. | reverse complement strand
TTGGGCTCCGCCAGCGGCGGTGCCTGCGTTTGCGGCAGATCGACCCGCAGGGCCTGCGCAAACAGCGGCGCCATGACGATGAAAATCACCAGCAGCACCAACATCACGTCCACCAGCGGGGTGACGTTGATTTCGGCCATCGGGGCGTCGTTGTTGGATAGGGTACGACTGGCCATGAAAGCTGCTCCTTGATATGTATGCGTGTCGGCTGGCCCCGCTGAGTGCGGGGCCAAGTGGAGAATCAACCCTTTTCCAACAGTTCGCGCAGGTCAATGATGGCCCCGTGGGCACGGGACAGATAGGACGACAGCACCAGCGAGTGGTTGGCGAGCATGCCGTAACCACTGCCATTGAGTATCACGGGGCTGCGCAGCGGCTGCTGGGCTTGTTCCAACTCGCGGATGATCTGGCGCATGCTCAGCTGAGCGTTCTTGCGCTCCAGTACCGGCGCAAAGTCTGTTTCCATGGCGCGCAGGAACTGTAGCAAAGCCCAGCTGGCGCCGCGCGCCTCGTAGAACACATCATCGATCTGCATCCACGGGGTGCGAATATACTGCTCCGCCGGCCGCTCGGTGGCGCGGCGGGCTTCGGCGTCGCCGGCCAGGTCGGTGTTCACGCGCACCGCGCCAGTGCTGGCGGAGAGCCGTTCGGACAGATCGCCCAGGCGTTTTTCAGTGATGGCGAGGTAATTGCGCAGGTTATCGGTGCGTGCATAGAACTGGGCATCGGCCTGCTGGGGGTCGGTCAATCGTCCGCGATAGCGCTCGAGCGCCCGGATCCCCTGGCGATATTCGCCCTCCGAGGGGGGGAAGAGCCAGCTTTCACTGTCAAAATTGAACTGGGGTTCGGCGATGGCCAGGTCCGGGTCTTCAACCGAATGGGACTGGGAACGGCTGAAATCATTGCGCAGCGCGCGCGCCAGATCGCGCACCTGCACCAGGACGCCGAATTCCCAATTGGGCATGTTGTCCAGCCACACCCCGGGCGGCAGGATGTCGTTGCTGAGATAGCCGCCGGGTTTGTCCATCAGTGTGCCGGCGACGCGCATCAGGGTGGTGGTGGTGGTATCCCCGACCACGGCTTCTGCGGCAACTGCGGCGGGCTCCGGTACCGCGGGTTCCCGCGACCAGTACCAGCCCACAATCCAGAGTGCCACCAGGGCTGCGGCAATGACGGCGCCGATGATGGCGCTCAGTCGATGCGTCGAGGTCGGGCGGGGGGTATCAGTGATCGGATCGGGTGTCATGATTGTCTTCTCCATCTCCCGGGAGGCTTCCCGCGCCCGACCATCATGGCATGCCCGCCCGCCCCAGTTGAAGCGCGGTTCGCAGGGGATGGCCTGAATTGGCCTTGGCGCGCTGGCGGGGCATACAATTGGCGCGGTGTATGTTTCTATGGAAAGCCGATGAGTCAGGCGGTGTGGATCGTGTTGTGCAACTGTCCCGACCAAGAGAGTGCCGAGCGCTTGGCCGTTCTGATGGTGGAGCGCCGGCTGGCCGCGTGTGCGAATCGCCTGCCTGGGGTGCGTTCGGTCTACCGCTGGCAGGGGCGAGTCGAACAGGCCGAGGAGTGCGGCGTGTTATTCAAGACCACGGCAGAGCGCTACCCCGCCTTGGAGTCCTGTTTGAAGACTGAACACCCCTATGAGCTCCCGGAGATCATCGCCTGGCCGATCACGGCTGGCCTGGACACCTACCTCGACTGGGTGGCTGTGGCGACCTCTGGGGATGCGGACGCGTGAAATCATCCTTCCGGCGGCCGGAATTCCGGCTGTTTTCCCTGATTCTTTTCCTCGCGCTCTGGATGCCCGTTTCCCCCGGCCTTGCCGAAACCGGGGGTGGGTTGCGGGAGCTGCTGGGCTTGAAATCGGCCGAGCGCCCATTCCTGCGAGCGGATGAGGCCTTCACGGTCGAGGTGGTGCGCCTGGCGGACGGTGGCGCACGGGCGCAGTGGACCATCGCGTCCGGCTATTACCTTTATCGTGATCAGCTTGAGGTCAGCCTGGACGGCCGCGACCTGATTGCCGCCGGTCAGGCGGAGATTCCATCGGGCGAACCGAAGCTTGATCCAGAATTCGGCCAAACCGAGGTCTTCCACAAGACCCTTGCCGTGCGCCTGCGGCCGCCGCTGGAAGGCACGCGGCTGGTAT
>JBATEM010000211.1:0-2754 GCA_049664005.1 Candidatus Macondimonas sp. | reverse complement strand
GATCCAGGGGGCCACAGCGCGGTTCGCCTTCCGCGGGCGGGCCCGGCCAGTCTTCCAGCGCGGGACACAAGGGCTCGGCGCGTTCACAGCGCGCGGCGGGGTGCTGAGCAGGTAACACGAGGCGCACCATTTCGGCGTGAAAATGACGCACCAGGCCGTGCACCAGGGTTTCGATGCGCGCACTCAGATCGGGGCTGCGCAGCAACGCCAGCGCCAACTCATGGGCCTTGTCCAGCAGCGCTTCATTCTGGCGCGCATGACGCAACAGCTCATCCAGGGTGCCTTCCAGGCGCAGGTTGCGTTCCCGCAGCACCTGGACCTGGCGCTCGATGAGCGAGGCCGAGCCGGCGCCGTGGGGAATGATGAGATCCGCCAGCAGTTCGGGATGGCGGTCGAGCAGATCGGGATGGCTGCGTAAATAGGCCAGTACCCGATCGCGCTCTTCCTGTTCCGTGGGTGGGGCGGTCGGCATGGGATCAGGCCGGGACATCGGGCAGTTGCCCATCGAACACACGCACCGCCGGCCCAATCAACCACACCGGTTCACCCGCACCCGCCCAGTGGATCCGCAACCGCCCGCCGGGCAGATCCACGCTGACGTCAGGCTCCAACGCTCCCCACAGTCGGCCGACTACGACCGCCGCACAGGCCCCGCTACCGCAGGCCAGGGTTTCTCCGCTGCCGCGTTCAAACACGCGCAGGCGGATGTGATCCCGCGCCACCATTTCCATGAAGCCCACATTCACGCCCTCGGGGAAATCGGGCAGAGCCTGGATCGCCGGTCCCCACACGCCGACGGGCGCCGTGGCCACGTCGGGGACGGCGAGTACGGCATGGGGATTGCCCATGGAAACGGCGCCCACCTGCCAAGATGGCGCAGGCCCCAGGGGATAACGCAGGGCTTGTTGTGCGGCGCGCAAGGGAATCTCGGCGGGCGCAAGCCGCGGCGCGCCCATGTTGACGCGCACCTGACCATCATTTTCCAGATACAGCCGCAGCAATCCGGCGCGGGTTTCAACCGTGATTTCCCGCTGGGCGGTCAGGCCTTCCTCGACCACGAAGCGCGCGAAGCAGCGGGCACCGTTGCCGCACTGGGCCACCTCGCCCCCGTCGGCGTTGAAGATGCGGTAGCGAAAATCGGCTTCGTTGCCCTGAGCCTGCTCTACCAGCAGCAGTTGGTCGCAGCCAATACCGAAGTGACGGTCCGCCAAGGCCCTGACCTGCGCGGCGGAGAGCGCAATGGACTGGCGCACTCCGTCGATGACCACGAAGTCGTTGCCCAGCCCGTGCATTTTGGTGAAGCGCCATCCCATGGGCGCTAGCTTACCCGTGTGGTGGGGGTGCGCAACTGATCCTCGAACAAGGGCGCCATCAAGGCGGTCAGTTCGGCGCGTGCTTGCGGGCCCGGCAGGCCCATGCCGGGGGCGTAACCGAGTATGGTGTGCAGATCCTGGACCCGGTAGCCCTGTTCAACCAGCGCCAGGCGATCCAGGCCCACCAGGGCGGGATGGACTTCGCCGCAGGCGCGGGCCAGGGCGGTCAGCTCGCGGCGCAGGCCAATGAGGTAGTTGGCCAGACGCACCGACTTGAGCGCCGGGTCCAGTCCGCGGGTACGCCAGGGGGTGTGGGTGGTGACGCCGGTGGGGCAACGCCCGGTATGGCATTTCTGGGACTGGATGCAGCCGATGGCGAACAGCGCCTCGCGTCCCACGTTGACCAGATCGCAGCCCATCGCCAATCCCCACAGGGCGGCCTCCGGCAAGCCCAGCCGCGCCGAGCCGATGAATGCCACCTGGTTGCTCAGGCCATGCTGATGAAAGACCTGGTAGACCAGCGGGAAGGCCGCCTTGAACGGCAGGGCGACGCGATCGGCGAACACCAGCGGTGCCGCCCCGGTGCCCCCTTCGCCGCCGTCGACGGTGATGAAGTCGACGCCGCGCCCGCCCCGGGCCATCAAGGAGGCCAGATCCTCCCAGAAGGTGACTTCGCCCACAGCCGACTTGATGCCGACCGGCAGCCCGGTTGCGTCAGCCAGTCCCTCGACGAAGTCCAGTAGCGCGTCCACATCGCCAAAGGCCGCATGGCGCGCCGGGCTCTTGCAGTCCACGCCCGGCCGCACGCCGCGCGTCAAGGCAATCTCCGGAGTAACCTTCACACCCGGCAGCAAGCCTCCGAGCCCCGGCTTGGCGCCTTGGCTGAGCTTGATCTCCAGTGCCCGTACTGGTGTGCCGGCGTCCAGGGTGCGCCGCAGGGCGTCCAGGCTGAAGGCGCCTGCCTCATCTCGGCAACCGAAATAACCGGTGCCGATCTGGAACACGATGTCCCCGCCATTGCGGTGGTAGGGACTCAGGCCTCCCTCGCCGGTATTCTGGAAACAGCCGGCCAGATGAGCGCCGCGGTTCAGGGCTTCCACCGCCACACCGCTCAAGGCGCCGAAGCTCATGCCGGAGACGTTTACCACCGACGCGGGACGAAAGGCCAGGCGCCGGCCCCGGGCGGCTCCCAGCACCTTGGCGCAGGGCAATGGATAGCCGGCTTGATCCAGGGCGTCGCCCGCGTGGAATTGAGCCAGGGGAAAGGCGGTGTGGCGGATGATCAGGGTGCCTTCGCTGTGCCCCAGGTCCTGATCGGTGCCGAAGGCAAACTGGTTGTTCTCGCGCTTGGCGGTGGCATAGACCCAGCGGCGCTGGTTGCGGCTGAAGGGGCGCTCTTCCTCGTTGCTGGTGACGATGTATTGACGCAGTTCGGGTCCGA
>JBATEM010000210.1:0-8813 GCA_049664005.1 Candidatus Macondimonas sp. | reverse complement strand
TCCGTGAACTGATCAAGGCCGAGGACTATGGCGCGGCGCTTGCGGTGGCCCTGCAACAGGTCGAGGCCGGCGCCCAGATCATCGATGTGAACATGGATGAGGGCATGATCGACGGGGTGGCGGCCATGCGCCGCTTCCTGAACCTGATCGCTGCCGAGCCCGACATCGCGCGGGTTCCGGTGATGATCGATTCGTCCAAATGGGAGGTGATTGAGGCGGGCCTGCAGTGCGTGCAGGGCAAACCCATCGTCAACTCCATTTCCATGAAGGAAGGTGAGGAGAAGTTCATCCGCGAGGCCCGGCTGTGCCGCCAGTACGGCGCCGCCGTCGTTGTCATGGCCTTCGACGAACAGGGACAGGCGGACAGCCTGGTGCGGCGTCAGGAGATCTGCGCCCGGGCCTATCGCATCCTGACCGAAGTGGTGGGTTTTCCGGCCGAGGACATCATCTTCGACCCCAATATCTTTGCGGTTGCCACCGGTATCGCCGAACACAATGCGTATGGCGTGGATTTCATCGAGGCCACACGCTGGATCAAGCACAATCTCCCCGGCGCATTGATTTCCGGCGGCGTGTCGAATGTCTCGTTCTCCTTCCGCGGTAACAACGCGGTGCGCGAGGCCATCCACGCGGTCTTCCTGTATCACGCCATCCAGGCCGGCATGGACATGGGGATCGTCAACGCCGGCGCGCTGGTGGTCTACGACCAGATCGATACCGACCTGCGCACGCGCATCGAGGATGTGATTCTCAACCGCCGCGAGGACGCCACCGACCGCCTGCTGGAGATTGCCGAGCGCTTCCGGGGCGATGGCCAAAAACAAGTCGTGGAAGACGAAGCCTGGCGCGCGCTGCCCGTCGGCGAGCGCATCACCCATGCCCTGGTCAAGGGTATTGATGCCTTCGTCGAGGCCGACACCGAGGAATTGCGCAGCGAGATCGCCGCACGGGGCGGGCGGCCCATCGAGGTCATTGAAGGCCCGCTGATGGCGGGCATGAACGTGGTGGGCGATCTGTTCGGCGTGGGCAAGATGTTCCTGCCCCAGGTGGTGAAATCCGCGCGGGTAATGAAAAAGGCGGTGGCCTATCTGATCCCCTACATCGAGGCGGAAAAAAAACCCGGTGACGCCGTCCGCTCCAAGGGCAAGATCATCATGGCCACCGTCAAGGGCGATGTGCACGACATCGGCAAGAACATCGTCGGCGTGGTGCTGCAGTGCAACAACTATGATGTCGTCGATCTCGGGGTCATGGTGCCGGCCCAGAAGATCCTGGATGCCGCAATCGCGGAAAAGGCCGACATCATCGGTCTGTCGGGGCTGATCACGCCCTCATTGGACGAAATGGTCAATCTGGCCCGGGAAATGGCGCGCCAGAATTTCGACATTCCCCTGCTGATTGGCGGCGCCACCACCTCGCGCGCGCACACGGCGGTAAAGATCGACCCAGCCTATCCGGGCCCGGTGATCTGGGTGAAGGATGCCTCCCGCTCGGTGCCGGTCGCCGCCGCCTTGCTGTCACCCGAGCAAAAGCCCGGGCTGCTGGCGGAGGTGAGTCGGGAATACGATCAGATTCGCAGCCGCCATGCCAACAAGGACCGGCAGGAAAAATTCCTCACCCTTGCCGAGGCCCGCGCCCGCCGCACGCCCATCGATTGGAAGAATCATCGGCCGCCACGGCCACGCATGCTGCTGCAGCAGGCCATGGACGTCTGTCAGGGTCCGACCTGTGATCACACAGCGCATCCGGCGACTCAATTCGTGAAGGTCTTCGATGACTATCCGCTGGCCGAGCTGCGCGAATTCATCGATTGGCAGCCCTTCTTCATCAGTTGGGAGCTGAAAGGCCGTTATCCGGACCTGCTGCACAATCCCGCCACCGGCGAGGCGGCGCGCCGGCTGTGGGACGATGCCCAGATCATGCTGGACCAACTGATCGCAGAACGCTGGCTGCGGGCGAGCGCCGTCATCGGCCTGTTCCCGGCTCATCAGGTCGATGACGATGACATCGTGATCTATCGCGACGAAAGCCGGCGCGAGGTGCTCACCCGGCTGCATCAGTTGCGCCAGCAGGGCGAACATCGCGACGGTGTGCCGAACCGCTGCCTGGCGGACTATGTCGCTCCAAAAGACAGCGGTCTGCCCGATTATGTCGGTGCCTTTGCGGTCACGGCGGGGCTGGGCTGTGCCGAACGGGTTGCCGAGTTCCGGCGCAATCTCGATGACTACAGTGCCATCCTGCTGGAGTCCCTGGCGGATCGGCTGGCCGAGGCATTCGCCGAGCGGCTGCACCAGCGGGTGCGGCGCGAATTCTGGGGCTATGCCGCCGATGAGCACCTTGATCGTGCCGATCTCATCGGGGAGAAATACCGCGGCATCCGTCCGGCACCGGGCTACCCGGCCTGCCCCGACCACACCGAAAAAGCCACGCTCTGGCAATTGCTGGATGTGGAGCGGCACTGCGGAATCAGTCTGACGGAAAGTTATGCCATGTGGCCTGGCGCCTCGGTGAGCGGCTGGTATTTCGCCCACCCCCAGTCGCAGTATTTCGTGCTGGGCCGACTGGGGCGGGATCAGGTGATCGATTACGCCCGTCGCAAGGGCTGGACCCTGGCCGAGGCCGAAAAATGGCTGGCCCCCAACCTGGGCTATGAGCCGGAGGATTGAACGGCGCGCCGGAAAGCCAGTCGAAGGCAAGCGAGTCGCTGACCGGCGACATTTCTCGATCCATGGCTTATCCGCCATGCTTTGAATACTTTTTTGACACGGAGATTGGATGATGGACCACATGACACGTATCGCCCTGATGGCCGTTCTGATCGGTTGGGCTGGCAGCGCCTTGGCGGAAACGGGCAACAGGGGGCCCGGCATGATGAAACACATGTGGACGATGGCGGATGCGGACAAGGATGGCCGCATCAGCAAGGCCGAGTTCACGGCGATGAGCGACAAGCGCTTTGCGGTGCTCGATGCCAACGGCGATGGCTTTCTGGACGACAGCGAACGGGAGCAGGCTCAGGCGCGCATGCGGCAGCATATGGGCAACATGTTGGGCGGATCACAGACAGCTCCCACCGATCCCTGAAACGCTGTTGCCCGGCGATTGAATTGACAGGCAATGCCGGGCCGATTACCGTCTGCCGCGCTTGATCCGCACGATTGGCCCTGACTCCCAACAATACCCTATCCGAACATCCCGCTGGCCATCATCGATCCGGGTGACCCACCGGCGTTGTTCGGATCGTGACAGCGCCATCAGGCGGACGAGAAGCATTCATTACGCCTCAAGCGGGGTGACGGCAGGCCGATGTTGACGGACATCGGGGCTCTGTCTGGCATCAATGGGGAGCACTGACCCGCTCACCTGCCGGCACGCGCCGTCGATTTTTTTCTCTGTTTCCATCAGGAATCTCCATGACGCGATCCGCCCCTTCCGCTGCATCTTCTCCCGCGTCCAGGCGGAAGCCGAACCACAAGCAATTCATCGCTCGCGGCGGACTGCTGGCGTTGATGATCCTGGGGGGCGCCTACCTGCTCTGGGGGCAAAAACCCAGCGCCGAGCCCGTGATCGTTGATCGCCCTGCGCCCGTATCGATGGCTGCGGTGAGCAAGGCCGATTTGAACGTCTATCTGAATGGACTCGGAACGGTTACCCCGCTCAATACCGTGACCGTGCGCAGCCGCGTGGACGGCGAGTTGATGGCCCTGCATTTCGAGGAAGGCCAATGGGTGGCTTCGGGCGCCCTTCTTGCCGAAATCGATCCCCGGGCATTCCAGGTCCAGCTCCAGCAGACCGAGGCGCAACTGGCACGGGATCAGGCACTCCTGACCAACGCCCAGCAGGATCTAGCTCGTTACCAGCAATTGCTCAAGGAAGACTCCATTGCCCAGCAACAGGTCTCCACACAGGAAGCTCAGGTGCGCCAATATGAGGCAGCCCTGAAGATCGATCAGGCGCAAATCAGCAATGTGCGCCTGCAACTCGACTACAGTCGCATTACGGCGCCCATCGCCGGACGCATCGGCTTGCGCAACGTCGATCAAGGCAACTTGGTGCGTGCGGGCGATCCCAATGGTTTGGCTGTGATTACCCAGACCCAGCCCATCGCGGTGCTGTTCGATATTCCGGAGGATGCCCTTCCCGCCGTGCTGGAGCGCATGCGCAGTGCTTCCTTGCCCGTGACCGCCTTCAATCGCGACCAGTCGCGCAAGCTGGGCCAGGGCCAGTTGGTTGCCGTCGACAATCGCATCAACGCCAGCACAGGTATGGTGCGCCTGAAGGCCCGGTTCGCCAACGCGGATGAAAACCTGTTTCCCAACCAGTTCGTCAACGCCCGCCTCTTGCTCAGCGTGGCGCGCAATGCCACCGTCATTCCCGATGGGGCCATCCTGCGTGGCGTGCAGGGCAATTACGTCTGGGTGATCGGACCCGAGCAGACCGTTAGTGCCCGCCCGATCCAGACCGGTGTCAGCGATCAGGGCCGGACCGCTGTGACCGCGGGATTGAGCCTTGGGGAGCAGGTGGTTGTCGACGGCACCGAAAAACTGGCCGAAGGCAAGTCGGTTGAAATCATTGAGAAAGCGGCGTCCTTCCCTGCCTCTCCGAAAGCTCCATGAACCCTTCGCGCCTGTTTATTCTTCGGCCGGTTGCGACCTCGCTGATCATGGCGGCCCTGCTCATCGCAGGTCTGCTGGGCTATCGCTTCCTGCCTCTCGCCGCCCTGCCGCAGGTGGAATATCCCACCATTCAGGTGGTAACGCTCTACCCCGGTGCCAGTCCGGAGGTGATGGTGTCGTCTGTCACCGCACCCCTGGAACGTCAACTCGGCCAGATGGCCGGACTCAGCCAGATGACCTCCACCAGTTCCGCGGGGGCATCGGTCATCACCCTGCAATTTTCCCTCGACCTTACGCTGGACATTGCTGAACAGCAGGTCCAGGCGGGCATCAACGCAGCCAACACCTTCCTGCCTTTCGACCTGCCCAATCCGCCCATCTACAACAAGATCAATCCGGCCGACGCGCCGATCATGACACTGGCATTGACCTCCCGAAATCTGCCCTTGTCCGAGGTGGAGGACCTGGCTGACACACGGCTGGCGCAAAAACTGGCCCAGGTGAGCGGCGTGGGCCTGGTCAGTATCAGTGGCGGCCAGCGACCGGCGATCCGCATCCAGGTCGATCCGCGCGCACTCACCGCCTACAACCTGAGCCTGGAAGACTTGCGGACCGCGGTTGGCGCCAACAACGTCAACCAGGCCAAAGGCAGCTTCGATGGCCCGGATCGCGCCTATACCATCGACGCCAATGACCAGTTGCTGAGCGCCGAGCAATTCGCACAGATGGTGGTGGCCTACCGGGGCGGCTCGCCGGTGCGTCTGCATCAGGTGGCACGGGTGGTGCGCGACGTCGAGAATACCCGCCAAGCCGCTTGGTCCGGCCGCGAACCGGCGGTTCTCGTCAACATCCAGCGCCAGCCCGGCGCCAATGTGATCGAGGTCGTTGATCGCATCAAGGAATTGCTGCCGCGGTTGCAGGAATCCCTGCCCGCTGCCGTGACACTCGATATATTTTCCGATCGCACCACCACCATCCGCGCTTCGGTGGCGGATGTGCAGTTCGAATTGATGCTGGCCGTTGCCCTCGTGGTGATGGTGATCTTTCTGTTCCTGCGCAACCTCACCGCCACGCTGATTCCCGGTATTGCGGTGCCGCTGTCCCTGGTGGGTACCTTCGCCTTCATGTACCTGGCCGGCTTCAGCGTCAACAACCTGACCCTGATGGCCCTCACCATTGCTGCCGGATTCGTGGTGGACGACGCCATCGTGGTCATCGAGAACATCAGTCGCTATCTGGAGGCAGGGGATTCGCCGCTGGAGGCGGCGTTGAAGGGCTCACGCCAGATCGCCTTCACCATCATCTCGCTCACCGTATCCTTGGTGGCCGTCCTGATCCCCCTGTTGTTCATGGGGGATGTGATTGGCCGGCTGTTTCGCGAATTCGCCGTGACCTTGGCGGTGTCCATCCTGATCTCGGCCGTGGTCTCGCTCACGCTGACGCCGATGATGTGCGCCCGGTTGCTTCACAGCGCGCCGGCCGGTCGCCATTCCGAACTGGCCCAGGGCCGTTTCCTCGATGGC
Source organism: Candidatus Macondimonas sp. (assembly GCA_049664005.1). GTDB lineage: Bacteria > Pseudomonadota > Gammaproteobacteria > UBA5335 > UBA5335 > Macondimonas. The sequence continues at coordinate 2,674 of JBATEM010000210.1, read as the reverse complement.
GTGATCGCCCGCTACAGCCGGATCCTGAGTCGGGTGCTGGACCGTCCTGGACCCATGCAGATCATCGCGGTCGCCACCCTGATTCTCACACTGGTGCTGTACGTCCTGATTCCCAAGGGTTTCCTGCCATCGCAGGATACAGGGCTCATCCAGGGCATTTCGGAAGCGCCCCAAGCGATTTCCTTCCAGGCCATGACCGAGCGGCAACAGGCGCTGGTCGAGGTCCTGCTTGAGGAGCCGGCAATTGCGGGGGTGACCTCCTTCATCGGTGTGGACGGCGCCAATCCCACCCTCAACAGCGGGCGTCTGCTGATCCAGCTCAAACCCCATGCAGAGCGCGACCAGGATGCAATGACCCTGATGCGCAGCCTGCAGGAGCGGGTGGCACGCGTACCGGGCATTTCCCTGTATCTGCAACCCCTGCAGGACCTGAGCATTGGCAACCTGGTGTCGCGCACCCAGTACCAGCTCACCCTGCAGGATCCGGATCCCGGCGAACTGGCTGCATGGATCACGCCCCTGACCCAACGCCTGCAAGCACTCCCTGCCTTGCGAGATGTGAACCACAACCTGCAGACCGGCGGCCTGCAGGCCTATCTGACCATCGATCGCAATGCAGCGGCGCGCTACGGCATCACTGCCGCAGCCATCGACAATGCCCTCTACAACGCCTTTGGCCAGCGCATCGTTTCCACCATATTCACCCAATCCAACCAATACCGTGTGGTGCTGGAACTCGACCCCGCCCTGCAACGCAGCCTGGCGGCACTGGAGCGGATCTACGTGCCCTCCCCCGCTGGCGTCCAGGTGCCGCTCACCGCAATGGCGCGGCTGAGTGAACGCACCACGCCAGTGATGATCCAGCATCTCGGTCAGTTCCCTTCGGCCACCATCTCCTTCAATCTGGCGCCCGATGCCTCCCTGGGGGCGGCGGTGGCCGACATCGAGGCGGTATTGGCAGAACTGGCGCCGCCCGCCAGCCTGCAGACCCGCTTCCAGGGCGATGCCCTGGCGTTTCGCGCTTCCCTGGCCAACCAGACCTACCTGCTGCTGGCGGCCATCGTCTGCATGTACATCGTGCTGGGGATGCTCTATGAGAGCTACATCCATCCCATCACCATTCTCTCCACCCTGCCCTCGGCGGGCGTGGGCGCCTTGCTGGCGCTGTTGCTGAGCGGACATCCGCTGGATGTGATCGGCATCATTGGAATCGTGCTATTGATCGGCATCGTCAAGAAGAACGCCATCATGATGGTGGACTTCGCCCTGGACGCCGAGCGCAGCGGCGGCAAGTCGCCCCGGGAGGCGATTTTCGAGGCCTGCCTGTTGCGCTTCCGGCCGATCCTGATGACCACGCTGGCCGCCTTGCTGAGCGCGCTGCCGATGATGTTGAGTACGGGTGTGGGCGCTGAATTGCGCCGACCTCTGGGACTCACCCTGGTGGGCGGGCTGGTGCTGAGCCAGTTGCTGACCTTGTTTACCACACCCGTGATCTACCTGGCGTTTTCCAACCTGGCTGAGCGCATCGGTCGTCGTCCGGCGCCCGCGCCCGAGGGTGCGCCTTGAATTTCGGCGCATTTTTCATCTACCGGCCGGTCACCACCACGCTGCTGACTCTGGCCATCACCCTCTCGGGGATAGTGGGCTTTTTCCTGATGCCTGTGGCGCCGATGCCAAAGGTTGATTTCCCCACCATCGTGGTGATTGCCCGGCTACCCGGCGCAAGCCCGGAAACCATCGCCGCCACCGTGGCCACGCCGCTGGAGCGCCAGCTGGGGCGGATCGCCGGCATCGAGGAAATGAGCTCCTCCAGTTCAATGGGTTTCACCCGCATCATCATCCAGTTCGATGTCAACCGGGACATCGATGGCGCGGCGCGCGACGTCCAGGCCGCCATCAATGCAGCGCGCAGCCTGTTGCCTGCCAACCTGCCCACAAGCCCCATTTATCGCAAGGCCAATCCTGCGGATTCGCCGATCCTTTTGCTGTCTCTCACCTCCGATACCCTGACGCCGGGTCAGATGTACGATGCCGCCTCTACAATACTGGCCCAGAAGCTTGCCCAAGTGTATGGCATCGGTCAGGTGGAACTGGGCGGCTCGGCCCTGCCGGCCGTTCGGGTTGAACTCAATCTCGACGCGGTCAACAAATACGGTCTGGGGCTCGAACAGATCCGTCAGGCGCTGGCGGGGGCCAATGCCAACCGGCCCAAGGGCAGCCTGGAGGACGACCAGAAGCGCTGGTTGATTCACGCCAACGATCAGGCCAAGACCGCCGATGAATTCCGCGATTTGGTAATTGCCTACGTTGCAGGCTCGCCTGTGCTGCTGCGGGACATTGCTGAAGTGCACGATGCCGTGCAGGACATCCGCAATGCCGGCACGGCCAATGGCAAAACGGCGGTGGTTATCGCCTTGCGTACACAGCCAGGCGCCAACGTCATTGAAACCGTGGATCGGGTCAAGGCGTTGTTGCCTGAGCTCAAGGCCTCGGTACCGGGCGGCGTGAACCTCACCGTCGAACTCGACCAGTCCGAAACCATTCGCGCCTCACTGCATGAGGTGGAGGTCACCATCGTCATCTCCACCATCCTGGTGCTGGGCGTGGTGCTGTTGTTTCTGCGCAATGCGCGCGCCACGCTGGTGCCGGCGGTGGCGCTGCCGGTGTCTTTGAT